>JACMLR010000374.1 GCA_014379515.1 Chitinophagaceae bacterium | reverse complement strand
TATGTCGAATTCTATGTTGGCAATGCTAAGCAAGCTGCGCACTTTTATAAAACAGCTTTTGGTTTTCAAAGCCTCGCATATTCCGGCCCCGAAACGGGAATAAAAGACCGGGTCAGCTATGCAGTTCGTCAGAACAAACTCACTTTCGTTTTTACAACTGCACTCCGCACCGATAATGAAATTGCAGACCATGTCTACAAGCATGGTGATGGCGTTAAAGTAATCGCGTTGATGGTTGACGATGCTACGCATTCATGGAATGAAACCACAGCACGCGGTGCAAAGAGTTATACAAAACCTGAAACGACACGCGATGATAATGGCGAAGTTGTTATAAGTGGGATCCACACGTATGGAGAAACTGTACATCTTTTTATCGAACGCAAAAATTATAAGGGGACATTTCTTCCCGGTTTTCAACAATGGACAAGTAACTATAATCCTGCGGCAACTGGCCTGCTATATGTAGATCATTGTGTGGGTAATGTTGGTTGGAACCAAATGAATCCATGGGTTAAATTTTATGAAGAGGTGATGGGCTTTCGGAATATATTGACATTTGATGACAGTGATATTTCTACCGAATACTCTGCATTGATGAGTAAGGTCATGAGCAATGGAAATGGTTATGTAAAATTTCCAATCAATGAACCAGCTGAAGGAAAGAAGAAAAGCCAGGTTGAAGAATATCTTGAATTCTATAATGGAGAGGGCTGTCAGCACGTAGCACTTGCAACAAATAACATTGTGCAAACTGTAATGGAGCTCCGTGATCGGGGAGTAGAATTTTTAAAAGTACCTACCACATATTATGATGAATTGCTTGATCGCGTCGGGCATATTGATGAAGACCTGGCACCGTTAAAAGAACTCGGGATACTTGTAGACCGAGATGATGAAGGATATCTTCTCCAGATATTTAGCAAACCAGTTGAAGACCGCCCCACGTTGTTTTTTGAAATTATCCAACGAAAAGGTGCGCAAAGTTTTGGCAAGGGTAATTTTAAGGCACTCTTTGAAGCAATCGAAAGAGAACAAGAAATGCGCGGCAATCTATAATATCAAAATTAATATCAAAATGATGTTAGTTAAAAGCCTTCCAATTGGAAGGCTTTTCCACATTGTTAACAACCGGGACTGATTTTTGAGTACTTGTTTGAATTAATTTTAACGCTTAAGTTAGTCACATTATAAAATAAGCGGCTAGCAAAATCGTTTAAAATAGGTGTTATTGTATATGAGATATTTATTCATTGCAGGTCTTCTGCTTCTTGGGGTTTTCCAGGGTATCTGCCAGTCTCAGACTTCAGCTAATAGCTTCATTGATTACCAGCGTAGTTTCCCTCGTATTTCGGACGCACTCAAACGGAAACAGGACACACTCATTAAACAATTCGAGGAGAAAAAATTGCCGTGGCCTGCGAAGTATATTTATTTGCGGTCATTCAAATACGATAGTCAGCTTGAAGTGTGGGTGAAATATGATCAGAACGAAAAATTCCGGCTATTCAAAACATATAAAGTGTGCGCACTCTCAGGTAGCCTCGGACCAAAACGCATGCAAGGAGATTACCAGGTACCAGAAGGATTTTATTATGTAAATGAATTCAATCCAAAAAGTATTTATCATCTTTCACTCGGTCTTAATTATCCAAATGCATCAGATCGTCTTCTCGCGGATTCGATTCAACCGGGCGGGGATATCTATATCCATGGAAGTTGTGTAACTACTGGTTGTATCCCGATAACAAATGGCCAGATTGAAGAGTTGTATATTCTTGCAACGCATGCCCGCAATGCGGGTCAGGATTTTATTCCAGTACATATCTTTCCCGTTCAATTCAAAAATCAGCGCTCAGTTGATTACCTCACCAGGTTTCTGAAGGACTTTCCCGAATATACCAGCCTGTCCGCTCAAATGAAACTGGCATACCAGTATTTTGACAAGACGAAAGAGCTTCCCATAGTTATGATCAGCAAGAAAGGAAATTACGTGGTGGAGGCCGATCTTCCTGTAGAACCTCCAAAAACCGTCAAAGTGGTGAAAAAGCGCGAGCCGAAGCCACAACGTTTTTTTGCAGAAGAAGAAATTGCAAAGGTTGTCGATAAGTTGCCTGAGTTTCCCGGAGGCAAAGACCAATTCCAGGCTTTTTTGGATAAGGTGAGTCGCGATATGATCGACTATCTAAATGAAGATCAGCCAAAAGCGTATGTGATGGTTGAATTCATCATTGATAAAGAAGGAAAACCTGCAAACGCGCGGGTGATTAAGGGAGGAAATGACGAGTTGAATGAAAAGCTTGAAGAGAGATTTGATAAAATGCCTCTTTGGAGTCCCGCAATTCGCACGGAAAAACCGGTTGCAATTCGACTCAAGCAATCAATCTTCATAGAGAAAGCGCTAACTGTATCATCTGCCAGTACTTCGGCAAACGACCGCTAAAAAAATCTTCCTCAGAAATTAAATTGAAACCGTCGACACTACCTGCTAACCGAGGTCGACATCAATGCGTGTGATTTGAAGCAAAGGACGAGGCGGTTATATAATATCCAGCGCTTTTACAAATGCCGTACAAAAGATAGGGAGGATGAGGGTAAGATATTCCCAGTGAAAGGCAATTGCCAATCCCAATGCGGCAGTTGAAGCAAGAAATATCAGCCACCAAATTCCTGTATTCGTTTTAGTCCTCTCCATGGGGTTTTAAATTTGGGCAAATTTAAGAATGAGCACCGAATATTTTCGAGATTATTTTGTGTTTGTTGTTGATAATCGAATCTTTGCAGCCATTTCTAATTGCTGGCTACCAACAGTAAACGATCGGTTGCTCATTTACATTGCGTAATGTGTACGCTTTGTAATACATTCGAGGTTTTCAGCGAAAATTCACATGATGAAGATTCATTTCTATCTCAGGTTTCACACTAATCCGGGCCAGTCGTTGTCTGTGATCGGCAATTGTGCCGAATTAGGCAATAACGATATGGAATCTGCCGTCCCTCTCCAATATTTAAACAATGATTACTGGCAGGGTATCGTCGAGATTGATACAACCCAGGTCGTTCGTCTTTCCTACAAATACATTCTAAAAAATGCTGACGGCTATACAATTGTAGAATGGGGCGATGATAAGTCGCTCGACCTGAGTAAAACGGGTATCGAAGAAATACAGGTTATTGACGCCTGGAACCATTCAGGGGAGTTTGAAAATGCGTTTTATACCGATCCATTTCAGAAAGTGCTATTGAAGGGAAATGAAACGAAATTAAAAGTAAAAACGCCGAAGAACTTCTCCCACATCTTCAAAGTAAAAGCACCGCTTCTCAGGAAAAATGAAGTGTTATGCCTTATTGGTGCGGCCCCGTCGATAGGCGAATGGGATACAAGTACGCCAACGCTTCTTCAACGGGAAAATGGCTGGTGGGCTGGCCGTGTCAGTATTCCGAAAGAGGCTTTTCCGCTTACTTATAAATACGGCATCTATAACGTAAAATCTAAGGAGTTTGTCCGATTTGAGGACGGCGCAAACAGGGTAATCTTTGGCGATGCCAGTACCCGCCTTACGGTGTTACATGATGGTTTTGCCTACCTCCCTAATTCCAGCTGGAAGGGTGCGGGCGTTGCAATGCCGGTTTTTAGCCTTCGATCAAAAAACTCATTTGGCACGGGCGAATTTCCGGACCTTAAACTGTTAGTCGATTGGTCGGTAAAAACCGGCAATAAAGTAATCCAGATTCTTCCTGTTAATGATACAACCGCAACTGGTACATGGGAAGATTCCTATCCCTACGCTGCAATATCTGCCTTTGCTTTACATCCATTATATCTCAATATTGCAACGGTTGCCGGTAAAGATTACGCCGACTCTTTAAGGCCATTGCGGAAAAAGCAGAAACAGCTAAATGATCTTCCTGATCTTGAATACGAAGAGGTATTAAAATTCAAGATTTCAATATTGAAGGAATTGTTTGCCGTAATGAAAGAAGATTTCCTTCAGGATCCGACTTACCTGGAGTTTTTTGAACATAACCGATACTGGCTTGTGCCTTATGCGGCGTTTTGTTATTTGAGAGATAGAAATGGAACATCCGATTTCAACAAATGGAAGGTTTATGGTTCTTATAACAAAGCTTCTATTGAAAAATATGTATCGCCGAAGGCAAAGCACTACGACGAAATTGCATTTACCTATTTTGTTCAATTTCATTTGCACCTTCAGTTAAAAGATGCAGCAGATTACGCGCATGAAAATGGTGTGATACTCAAAGGAGATATTCCAATTGGAATTTATCGATATGGATGTGACGCGTGGATGGAACCGTCATTATATCATATGGAAATGCAAGCTGGTGCCCCGCCGGATGGCTTTGCAATCCATGGACAAAACTGGGGCTTCCCAACTTATAACTGGGAGAAGATGGCCGAAGATGGGTTTGAATGGTGGCATCGGCGCTTCGTTCAGATGGGTAATTATTTCGATGCGTTCCGCATTGATCACGTACTTGGATTCTTCCGCATCTGGAGTATCCCAATTTATTCAGTAGAGGGAATTATGGGGAGATTTGTACCGGCATCACCTGTTCACATTTACGAATTCGGTCAGCACACCATCGCTTTCAATCACTATCGGTTATGCTCACCCTATATTAATGATACAGTTCTTTGGGAAATGTTTGGCCCCAATAATAATAAGTTCAAGCCATTTATGCGTGAACTCGGTGATGGGCATTATGAGTTAAAAGAAGAATATTCTACCCAGCAAAAAGTAATGGATTGGTACTTACAGCAGGATCCAACAGACGATAGCCTTAATATCCGCCAGGGGCTGTTTACATTACTTGCTAACGTTATTTTGTTTGAAGAGGAAGGATCGAGCGGTCAACATTTTCATTTCCGGTTTAATATGGAAGCGACAAGTTCGTTTCGTTATCTCGATCTGCATTCGCAATATCATTTGAAAGAATTATATGTTGATTATTTCTATCGTCGGCAGGATGATTTTTGGATGAAGGAAGCAATGAAAAAATTGCCTGCATTAAAAGCTTCTACCAATATGTTGATCTGTGGGGAAGACCTGGGAATGGTACCGCATTGCGTGCCAGATGTGATGAAACAATTGGGTATTCTGAGTCTCGAAATACAGCGCATGCCGAAGGCAATTGGTAAAGAATTTTTTCACCCCGCTGATGCGCCATATATGTCGGTCGTCACTCCATCAACCCATGATATGAGTACGATCCGTGGCTGGTGGGAAGAGGACAGGGCAAAAACGCAACGTTTTTATAATACTGAACTTGGACAGTGGGGCGAAGCACCGCCGTTTTGTGAGCCGTGGATTAGTCGGGCTATCATCTTGCAGCATTTCTATTCGCCTGCGATGTGGAGCATTTTTCAATTACAGGATCTGTTGGGGATGAGTGAAACAATCAGACGACCAAATCCCCACGAAGAAAGAATTAATATCCCCGCTAATTCAAAACATTTTTGGAAATATCGAATGCATTTGACACTTGAGCAGTTGTTGAAGGAGAAAGATTTCAATAACGAACTCTTAGAATTTCTCGAAGCGTCTGGCCGCGCCTGATACTTTCTTCATACAATATCAAAATGCCCCGCTTTTAAGGCGGGGCATTTATTTTAACCGTAACTGTATCTGTTCTTAATTAACCTTATGAAAAACCTGAGTAGAATTAATCGTTCCGTCGTTATTACGAACCTGGAAATAATATGAACCTTTTGTAAGAGAAGACACGTCGACAGTCTGCTGATTTGAACCAGCCGCCAACGTCTTTTGTGTGCGAAGAACCATTCTTCCGTTTGCATCAACAATCATCACTTGCGCATCACTTGCTCTGTCGATAGACATATTAAAGTTTACTGAGTTAGTTGCTGCAGTTGGGAAGACTTTCATTTCTGATCCTGCACCCTGCATTTTTACAATGATGACTTTTGAATAAGAATTTTTTCCATCGATGTCAACCTGGCGTATGCGATAGTAGCTAGTTCCGCCAGCAACATGAGCATCTGTATATGAATACTGATTAAAAGTTGAAGTTGAATTGCCAGCTTTGCTTACAGCAATTGAATCGAATCGTGAACCATTTGTAGATCTTTCAATCACAAACAATTTGTTGTTTACTTCTTTTGCTGTTTTCCAATTAAGGATAGCCGTTCTGTTGCGAAGTTCACCAGTAAAGCTGATCCACTGAACCGGTAAAGAGCTCGCAGACACTGCAGTCATCTCGACGTCGTCAACAATTACACCATGACTTGTAGTATTGTTATAAGCAACGATTTCCATTGAGACAGCGTTATCGCCAGAACCTGCAGGAATCGTAAATGACATTGATGAAGATTGAAAAGCAAAGACGGTATTGCTATACGTTCTGTTGATTGTATGATAAACAGTTCCTGTGTTGTTACCGACAACACGAACCGTGATACCAACAACCGCAGGTACATTACCACGAGTTCTGCGCGAAGCTTTATAAGTGACAGCGTAGGTGCTACCACCAACTACAGGAGCTTTTTGACGCAGACCGACTTCAGCGTCGACCTCAGCAGCGATATTGAATGGAGTTGAACCGCCATATGCTGTTTCAGGTGCAACTTCACCGCGCATGCCGCCAAGCAACCAGCCAAGCGCACCGAGTGTAAAATTTGAATTAGTAATAAGATTCTGGCTTTTCACTGCAAGTGGTGCAGTTGTGGCAAGCACAGTGCCGATGAGAAGGGCAGACAGGTTA
>JACMLR010000373.1 GCA_014379515.1 Chitinophagaceae bacterium | reverse complement strand
CGTTAGTTTAACTGCATCAAGTGAATTTGGATGTTCCAATACCATTACCCGCGATATTACAATCAACTCAACTGCTACAACGATTTCCAGTCCTGATACGGTTTGTTTGAATACCGTAGTCAATTTCCAAAATGGCTCCGCTCCTCTCCCTGTTTCATCAGTTTGGGATTTCGGAAACGCGATACAATCTGATAAGCTTAGCGATTCAACATCTTACGCGGCGCCGGGCACCTACCAGGTCAGGCTCATAAATACCTATGCCGAATGCGTTGACTCTGTTTTTAAAAATATTGTAGTTCGTCCACGACCTACCGTTGACTTTACTGCCGCGAATACGATTGCATGCCAGGCACCATTCTCGGTTGCTTTCCAGGATCTATCGCCTAATTCAGCTAGTTGGCAATGGGATTTCGGCGATGGCAATACATCAACAAGTCAAAACCCTGTTCATAATTATACTGCAGAAGGACAATACAATGTTACGTTGACGATTGTCGACCGAAGTGGTTGTACGAACTCAACTACTAAATCCTCTTTCGTCAGAATCGTAAAACCAACCGTGGCTGTTACAAATGCACCAATAGGTTTATGTGTGGGCGTTGCCTATTCACCAATTGCAAATATCAATTCACTCGATGGTGTTGCAAGTTATTTTTGGGATTTTGGAGATGGATTTACAAGTACGGTGTTAAACCCTTCGCACTCTTATGCTGCTACAGGAAACTATACGTTGCGCTTGATTATTACTACTGTAGGCGGTTGTACGGACTCTGTAGTTTATGCAAATAACATTCGCATAGGAACAACACCAAACGCAGATTTTACCGCATCGCCATTGGATGTTTGTCCAACAGACACAGTATTTTTTACAACTACTTCAACAGCGTCCGACCAGTGGTCGTGGAATTTTGGGGATGGAGGAACTTCGGGTCTTGAAAACCCGTCACATGTATTTTCCGACACTGGTTCATTTAACATCGTGTTAATTGCTTACAATAATGGATGTGCTCAAACGGTAACAAAAAACCTTTATGTACATGTGAAGCCACCAATCGCCGATTTTGACATTGCTGTTACGTGCACCAATAAGCGACAAGTAACTTTTATCGATCGATCGAAAGTTGACGCGGGCTATGGGCTAATTAGTTATTCATGGAATTTCGGAGATGGTTCCCCTACATCTAATCTTCAAAATCCAGTTCACGTTTATCCTGCTATCGGATCCTATTCCGTCTCACTGACAGTTACCAATGGTAGTTGTTCGCATTTGTATCAACGAACCATAACGCTGAATACGGATACAGCCGGATTTACAATCAGCAAAACAACTGCGTGCAAAAATGAAGTCATCTCCTTAACTGCAGTTGGAAGCAGCCCGGCAAATATTGCGTCATATGCATGGTCTTTTGATGGCGGTGCTTATATCGCAGCTACTGCAACAACAACTCACGCATTCACAACGAACGGTCCCCACAGTATCGGCCTTGTGATAACAGATATCAATGGATGTACAGACACAATTGTACGCAACGCAGTTATAATGATCGTCGGGCCTACGGCCGATTTTACTGCAGCCAATACCGGCGGTTGCGCAAACACGACCATCACTTTTAATGATTTATCTACTCCAGCAGGCATTAATCAATGGCGCTTTGATTTTGGAGATGCAATTATTCAGAATTTCACCGGAGCACCATTCACTCATACATATACCGACACCGGCGTTTATTTTGTCAATTTAATGGTAACAGATGCGGATGGCTGTACCGATACGCAGCTGCTGGCCACTCCAATAATAATTAGCAAACCTGTTCCAGCTTTTGCAGCCGTAAGTACTAGAATTTGTCCGGGGGCACCGTTGCAATTCAATGATTCATCCATATCACGGTATCCTCTTTCCTATCGTTGGGATTTTGGTGATGGCAACTCTTCAATACTCCAGAATCCAATACACACCTATGCAGGAAGTGATAGCATTTATTCCGTCAAACTTGTGATTACGGATAGCCTTGGCTGCACGGATTCAGTAACACGACTCAGTTATATAACTGCAAGGCGTCCGAAACCCGCATTTGATATTCAGGACACAACAAGCATTTGCCCACCGCTTGAAACAAAGTTTACATTCCGCGGCAGCGATTACGAATCGTTTCTATGGTATTTTGGCGATAGCAGTACGTCAACCCTCGCTAACCCAAACCACTTTTATAACAACTATGGAAACTTCATTCCTAAATTATATGTGTTTGGATATGGTGGCTGCATAGATAGCGCGAGTGCACAGGTAAATGTGTATGATCCTTTGATTACAACTTCGCTAATTTATGGCCCAACCACAGCGTGTAATTCATTGATGGTAGATTATACATTAACAACTCCACCGTCAACGAAATTTATTTTTTATCCCGGTGATGGAACAGTCGACACAACACAACGGAAAACATTTCAGCATTTCTATCCGACGTTCGGTTATTATTCGCCACTCATTCAACTGACGGACAGTCTCCAGTGTTTAGTATACATTGGCGGTCCATCTCAAATAAGAATACTTGGTGCCGAGCCACTTTTTGGAATGGATAAAAAAGCATTCTGTGATACCGGAACTGTTCTTTTTGCAAACTTCACAATCGGTAATGATCCCGTGGTTAGCAGTGTTTGGGATTTTGGTGACGGCAACGGCTCGACTGATCCCGATCCTGTTCATACTTACTCGACACCGGGAACATATTATCCTTCTCTAACTGTAAATACGCTAACCGGTTGTTCGAAAACCCTCGTGGACACTTTAAGAGTGTACGCAACTCCTTCGCCAATAATAACTGCCGATACCGTTGTTTGTATTAACGATGTTTTATTATTGCAGGGTGGACTCGCGTTGGCGGATACTTCAATAGCCTGGAACTGGACGTTTGGTAATGGCGCTACGTCTGTTGCCCAGAATCCATCCACGAGTTATTCAACATCCGGACGTTTTACCATTACGCTTGATGCTGCCAATAATTTTGGTTGTCGGGCAAGTACAACAGCAACTGTTTTTGTTCCACCAACGCCTGTCGTTACGGTATTAAACAATCCGGTGATTCCTGTTGGAAGCAGTGTCAGTTTACCAGTGACCTACAGTCCGAACATAGCGACCTATAATTGGACACCAACAAAATGGCTTGATTGCACAGATTGTCCCACCCCCATTGCAACTCCCAAATCCACGATCAAGTATAAAGTAGATGTAACGGATATATATGGTTGTAGAGGTTCAAATGATGTTACTATAACGGTAGTATGTAATGACAAGAATTATTTCGTACCAAATACATTCACCCCAAATAACGATGGTGTAAACGATGTATTCTATCCTCGAGGCAGCGGATTAACGCGCGTTCAGTCGATGCGTATTTTTAATCGCTGGGGACAGATGGTTTACGAACGGAAAAACTTTACGGCAAATGATGCAACCGTTGGATGGAATGGTACCTTTAATGGGAAGACTGCTGAATCCGATGCGTATGTGTATATCATTGAATTTGTCTGCGACAACTCTGTAATAATACCATTTAAAGGAAATGTCACACTGATACGATGAGGAGGATAATAAAATTTAAACGAACTATTATGAAACCAAAAAAGGCATTCCGGTTTCTATGTGCATTGGGACTGTGTTGTTTCGTCAACCTCAGCAATGGTCAGGATATTCACTTTTCCCAATTCTTCGAAGCACCTTTATTGCGTAACCCATCGCTTGCAGGGATATTTACCGGCGACATTCGTGTACAGGGGGTTTTTAGAGATCAGTGGAATAGTTTTACAAATGCATATCGCACAGGCTCATTCAATGGGGAATATAAAATGCCTGTTGGTAAAGGAGATGATTTCATTACAACAGGAATCCAGGTATTATTTGATAAGGCCGGCACGGTTGGGTTGACATCAACGCATCTTCTGCCGGCAATAAATTATCACAAGTCGCTGAGTAGTGAAAGGACGAGTTATCTATCGTTAGGATTCATGGGCGGTATGATTCGAAAAAGTATAGACATCGCAAAAATGACCACAAACAATCAATACAATGGTGGCGGGTTCGATCCAACTTTACCAACGGGAGAAATCATTACCTCGCCAAATTTTACAACCTGGGATGCAAGTGTCGGTATGAGTTTCAATTCAAGTTTTGGTGAAAACCAGGCAAACATGTTATTTGTAGGTGCGGCTTCTCATCATCTTAATCGACCAAAGAATTCCTTTTATCGGGATCCAAAGATCGAACTGAAACCTAAGTATGTTTTCTCTGCGGGTGTTAAGTTCAACGTTGATGATTATACCTATTTCACTATACAGGCAGATCAATCGATCCAGGGAACGTTTAATGAAACGATTGGTGGTGCCCTGTATTCTTACAAACTGGGCGGCGATCCCGACAATCCATATTATACGCTTCATGCAGGCGCATTTCTTCGTTGGAAAGACGCCCTGATACCCGTACTCAAGATTGACGTAGATAAACTTTCTATTGCGATCAGTTATGATGTAAACGTATCGCAGTTAAAAACGGCGAGCATGGGCCGTGGTGGATTTGAACTTTCCGTTGCCTACATCGCATTTCTTGATAGAGATAATAGCAGTCGCAATAAAGTCCTTTGCCCGAAATTTTAATTCACCGTAAATTAAGTTCATGACCATCAGTGTTGGGCAAGTAGCTCCTCTTTTCTCGTTGTTTGATACAACCAAGACGAAAATAAACCTCAGTGATTTCCGGGAACGCAATGTTCTTTTACTCTTCTTTCCGTTAGCATTCACGAGTACTTGTACAAAGGAATTATGTTCTGTTCGGGATAATATCACGCTGTACAACGATGCAAATGCTGAAGTACTCGGCATCAGCGCGGATTCTCCTTATTCTTTACGCAAATACAAAGAGGAGCAGTCGCTGAACTTTACATTGTTGAGCGATTTCAACCGTTCCGCTTCGTTGGCATATGACAGCCTATACCCGGTTTTCAGCATGGAAATGCAGAATGTGCCCAAACGTGCTGCGTTTGTCATTGATCGGGAAGGTATTATTCGGTATGCGGAAGTGCTGGAAAACGCCAATGAGGTTCCCGATTTTGAGGCAATTGAAAAAATTTTGCTGGTCTTAACGGAAGGTAAATAATAAGGTTGTTGATTTTCAAGGATTTGACCGGAATTCCACTAAGCTCTTATGCTTAGCGGGCAGGATTTTTATGGTAACTAGTTGTAAATTCGTTTTAAAGGATTTACCTTGAACACTCAAAGTAAACTATCATCCTTGATGAAGATTTTTTACACATTATCCATAATCCTTTTCATATCAGTCACGGCGAAAAGCCAGGACAGAACTACGCCTTCTCCTGCAGGCGATCCTACAACAAAAATTATCAAGTTCTATCCTAACCCAGCAGTTTCATTTATCAATTTCGAGTTTCAAAAAGCATACGATAAATCATACAACTTTCAGATCTTCAATTTCCTCGGAAAAAAGGTCTTCGAAGTAAATAATGTAACTCCAAAAACAGTTGTAAGTGTTGCTGATTTCTTCCGTGGCGTTTATATCTTCCAGTTACGCGACAAGAACGGCAAGGTTGTCGACTCGGGTAAGTTCCAGGTTTCTAAATAATCAATTTATTTCTCTTTTTTACTGTACCTGTGTGATCAGGAATTTCAGGTATTGTGTATTCTCCCATTCGCGAATTATTGGATGATCTGCAGATTGCGCCTGGAAACACACCTGTCTCAACTTTCTTCTCGCGTCACGTGCCGCATCCTGGATGATGTCCAGGAATAAACTCGGTTCAATAAGGTTCGTACAACTCGACGTTACAAGAAACCCACCCGGTCGGATCAGCTTCATCCCCCGAAGATTAATCTCTTTGTATCCTGCAATTGCTTTTTGAATATTTTCCCTTGTCTTTGTGAACGAAGGCGGATCGAGCATCACGACATCGTACTTTCTTCCATCTTTTCCCCATTGCTTCAATACGTCAAAGGCATTCACAGCCTCGAAGCGACAGATATCTGAGTAGCCATTTAATGCTGAATTCTCGTTTGCCTGTTTCACAGCATTCTCCGAAATATCGAGACCAAGGACGGATTTCGCACCATAATGCGCAGCATGGATTTCGAAGGTGCCGGTATATGTAAAAGCTCCAAGAACATCAGCACCTTTCACGATGTGCTGTATTGCACGGCGATTATCTTGTTGGTCAAGGAAATAACCGGTCTTCTGCCCATTCTCGATGTCTACATTGAACTTTAGCCCGTTCTCAGTAATCCTGATCTTAGTATCAAAACCTGCCGACAGAAAACCTTTTTGTTGCTGCATTCCTTCCAGTTCACGAACGGGAACATCATTGCGCTCGTAAATACCTTTAGGCTGAAATATCTTTTCAATAGCACCTACAATCGCAGGCTTCCATTTATCCATCCCCAATGCAAGCGTTTGGATCACGAAGTAATCATTAAACTTATCGATGACTAATTGCGGCATGTTATCGGCCTCGCCGAAAATCAGTCGACAGTTATCACTATACCCAATTTGCTTCCTGTAATTCCAAGCAGCAAGAAGCCGATTGTAAAAAAAAGAGTCATCAATTGCTTCATTGCGATCGCGCGTGAGCAACCGAACAACAATTTGCGACTTCGGGTTGATATATCCTTTACCAAGAAATTTTTTATCGTGTGTTTGCACTTCAACAATTTCGCCACCTTCGGGTTCACCTTCTACAATATTTATCTCGTTATTAAAAATCCAGGGATGACCGTTGACCACACGGTTACTGATTTTCTTTTTTAATATCACTTTGATCATCCGGCAAAAGTAATACTTAAAAATTCGCGTAGAGCTTACTTGTAATTCGCAGGCTTTGATTTATTCCTTAGATAGAAGAACCGGGGTCCATTCACCCATTCATTTTTTGGCCTTGAATTGTAGGGACCGATGGAGAGATTACCGAGAACAAGATCAATATTTCCATCTCCATCAAGATCGCCAGCATCCATCGTTAGCCATCGGCCTAAAACGGACTGTTTGAAAGAATAGGCACTGAAGTTTAAATTTCCGTTGTTATGCAGGTACACAAATCCTTCTTCCGGTAAATTTGCATAATCTGCAAAAAAAGAAATCGTAGCTATGTCTAAATTTCCATCGTGATCATAATCTGCCGTGCGCGATTTGTAACATCCGTTTATTGGAAAGAAGAATTTTCGACTGAAATTAAGTGCTCCATCGTTGAGATAGATATAAACGCCGTGGTAAGGTTTCAGAATGGGTGAGAAATCAGAATTGTCCCCGCAGGTATAAACAATGTCTTCATCATTATCCTTGTCGATATCAATCAACTCAAATGAAGAAGATCCGTATGATGCAGGAAACTGAAGAATGCGTTGTTCTTTAAATTCACCATTCCCAAGATTAGTAAATAAAAAGATTCCCTCGTCCGCCTGTGTAAACAAAGCGAATATATCTGGTCGACCGTCAGCATTCACATCACGGATGATTGTTTCAATGCAACCAGGTAAGGCCCGAAGCGAACGGACTTCATACTGGTTATTTCCCAGGCTACGTCTCCATGAAAGCGCCCCGGAATTATGGCCGAATTCAGACACGAGATAATCGTCATCTCCATCACCATCCAAATCGAGCGAACGTAATTCTACTGGTCGGGCCAGAGAGGGTAGATTAAAATCATTGTTCCACTCCATGCTGCCCGTATTCGAAAGCAAGAGCTGCTGACCTTTTCCCGACTTTCCATTGTTCGGGCTAAGTTGGCCCACATTACAAACAGCAATTCGGTTTTGATGAATGTCCAGGTTCACAACAGCACCATCAGCTATTCGAACTGAATCTATCACTTTCAACTTACTACTATAACGATAAATATATTGTTGGCTTAAATCGGCAATAAGCAGCGTTGACGTTTTGGATGATGTGTCAATACCAATATAGGATAAGGATGGGCTGCCATATGCCGCAGGTGACTGGAAAATCTCAAAGCCCGGAATTGTATCAGCAATAACAATGTCCTTCTCTGGTCGGGAAAGAGTGTCGGGTGCATTGCTCACATAAAAATCGACAATGAGTTTCCAATCTTCTTTGCTTAGCGTTTGCTGCTTGCCGTTGGTTGCAAGTGGTGTGGGCTTTTTATCCCAGCCGCTTGATTGACTTTCCGTTTCAATACCAAAAAAATTGCCCATCACAGGAAGTACGAGTTCCCTCCATGTTTGTTTGTCCAGTAGTTCTGGAGCTGGATACTGATGACAGGATCCGCAATAGGTTTTAGAAAGTTCACTTCCCTTCTCTGCGTTGTTCGTGTTTCTGCACGCGTATACAGTTAAAGCAGCGAGTAAACAGAAACTAAAAAAGAGAATTCGGGGGAGTTTGTTTAGCCTGAGCAACTTATTAATTATTGAGACTGCAATTTAGCTGGAAGAAAATAATCGCATAAAAAAAAGACCGCATTGCTGCGGTCTTTTACTATTGATATGTGAAGTCAATTAATAACCAGGATTCTGCTTAATAGTTGCAGCACCATCTTTGAAACTCTGACTGATTACAAAGTCGGGAATCGGGAAATACTCATGCTTTCCTTTTACGAAGGTTGCGCCAGCAAGAGGACCAGGACGGCGTGTTCCCTCGATAGTGAGGTAAGGATTGATTTCGGTATCGGCAATCTCCCAACGAACGAGGTCAAAGAAACGATGACCTTCCATTCCGAGTTCGAGTTTGCGCTCGAAACGAACTGCTGTTCGACCTGCTGCCTGTGATCCAAATACAGGATAAGTATTTACCAGGTAGTTCGCAGCATCAACTGCGCCATTAAGAACTGGCGAATTTTTAGCCCTTGTTCTAACCATGTTGACATAGTTAGTCGCAGTTGCCAAAGATCCTACTTCGATTTCTGCTTCTGCAGCCATCAGTAATACGTCAGCAAAACGCATGATTGTATAGTTAAGCGCAGTATTCGCCCAACCCCAACCAACAACACCTGCCGTAGTACCCTGATCAGCCCTATAATAGGTATTCTTTTTTGGACTGTAAGGACCACCGAAGATTACATCACGGATCCAATCACGACCTGGGTGTACACCCCAATCGTAATAAGGAACGCTTCTTCTACCAACACTCCAGTCTAAACGTGGATCAAGTGTACCTGCGTACGGAACGAATGGCGCCGCAGAGGTAACCAATTCATCACTTGTTACATTCGTTGCGTTGAACGTAGTTGGAGTTGGAAGTCCACCTGCATCAGTTTTGAATGAATTCACAAATGACTGTGAAGGCTGAAAGAATCCGCAGCATCCACCAGGTTTTGGTCCAGAGTTGTGAGGGAAGTTCAGCGCATTGTCGTAGTTACCGTTTGTGTTTGATCCGTCTCCATAAGAAGACTGGATTGCAAAAATGGTTTCTTTATTGTTTTCGGAAGTCACACGGAAATTTCCGCCGTAGTTATCCATCAAACCATATTTATCGCCTTTAGTCGTTTTACCGTTAGCAATGATAAGGTCATAAAGTGCTTTCGCTTCTGTGAACTTCTTTTGGAACATATACGCTTTTGCAAGGTATGCAGCAGCTCCCCATTTGTTGATACGACCAGCGTTTGGTTTCGTTTCATCCAGGTTATCGTAAGCATATTTTAGATCTGCTTCGATTTGAGGCCAGATGTTAACGTAATCAGCACCACTAGTATTAGGGATCTTGAAATCAGTAACTGTTTCATCTACATAAGGAATATTCTTCCACATTTTCTTTCCTTCGAAATGGTGATGACCTCTGAGGAAACGAGCTTCTGCTCCGATTTGAGTTGCTTCACCAGCAGTGATGTCAGTTACGTTTGGAAGAATCCGGAGAACGAGGTTCGCCTGGCGAATACCATCATAGGTTCCGTTCCATTTGTTGAGGATGATTGGATTGCTTGGCTGGTGAACGAAGCGAACGACAGGGTTAACATCCACCTGATCGCTTTCTTCACTTCCTTTGTAAGCATCGCCACCGGCAACGCTTCCCCAAACCCAGTTACTTGCACCTGCATACCAGGTTCCTTCCTGTCCATCTAACGTAGCGTAAGCATTGATCAGCATCCCGTTTAAACCCTTTTTATTGGAAAGGGATGCTTCATCATATACACCCTGGGGAGGTATTTCGAGGAATGACTCTTTGCAAGCGCCAAAGATCATTGAACCCGCCAGGATGGTGATAAATAATTTGTTATTTGTTTTCATAAACAATCTTGTTTAAAATTTAGAATGTAACGTTTAATCCGAAGAACACCTGTTTAGGATTCGGGAAACCACCAAGGTCAACACCTATGTAACGGTCACCTCTGCCACCTGGATCACGGGAGATGATATTCAAATCCGGATCGCCACCGCTGTAGTTAGTGAGCGTAAACAGGTTTACAGCTTGTACATAAAAACGAACATTCTCTATTTTCCAATTATTAAGAAGCGCTTTAGGTAAAGAATATCCTAACTGAATATTCTTAGCTCTGAAATAAGAACCATCCTCAACATAATAAGAATTTGAGACTCCTGTAGCAAAAGGAGTAAATCCGTTTGTAGCTACAGTTGCACCCAACTGAGGAAGTTTTGCATTTTGATTTGTTGGAGTCCAGCTATCATTTAAAACCCTTGTGCTAACACCACCTACGAACACACGCATATCAGTATAATATTTTGTGTAGTTATAGATTTCGTTGCCCTGGTTCCAGAAGAAGAATGCCTGGAAGTCGAAACTTTTATATGCAAGGTTCAGGTTAAGACCCATTTGGAAATCGGGGTGCGGGCTTCCAAGATAGGTACGATCTGCGTCAGTGATGTCACCATCGCCATTAACGTCTTTATATTTCCATGTACCAACGATTGCAGGTGCACCCTGAATGAGTGGTCCCTTAGTAACGTCAGTAGCAGAATTATAAAATCCATCAAGTACAAAACCATGGAAAGATGAAATTGGTTGACCGATATCCGAACGAACTGCATTACCCAATCTTTCAAGACCGATAATGTCCGGAGTTCCTTCGTTATTCAGTTTTGTCAACTCATTTTTGTAACGAGTGAAGGTGAGCGTTGCATCCAATCTGAAGTCACGAGCGATTGTGTGATGGCTTGTGATTGCAAGGTCAACACCACGGTTCTGCATTGTTCCGAGGTTGATGAATGGTTTGCCAATAAGTCCTTCAAGACCGTTACGAAGTTGCTCAACAAGGAGGTCTTCTGTATTTTTTGTGTAAACATCCAATGACACTTCAAACATGTTGTTGAAGATCGTTGCATCGATACCTACGTTCGTTGTTTCAGTAGTTTCCCATTTAGTATCTGGGTTACCCTGGAAATTCGCACGATATCCCTGTGTGGTAGATGTGTTTCCACCATTGATATCATAGTTTGTACTTCCTGCACCTGAAGTGAATGTAGAGAATGAGTTAGCAGCACGAACGTTCGACTGGCTTCCCATTTGTCCCCAACCTGCACGAAGTTTCAAATCATTCAACCAGGGAATTCCTTTCATGAACTCCTCGTCAGAAATTCTCCAACCCACACCGATTGATGGGAATACAGCATAACGGACGTTTGGTCCGAAACGTGAGCTACCATCACGACGAACTGTTGCATTCAACAAGTATTTGCCCTGGTATGCATAATCAAGTCTTCCGAAATAGGAAAACAAGCTTGCTCTTTCGAAGTTGTAGTTATAAACTCCTCTGTCACCCAAACTTCCTGCAACTGCAGTATTCAACGATACGAAGTCTGGAGTTTCAAAGTCGAAGTTTTGAGCAAATGCTCCAACCCCACGTGGGTTTTCTTTGATTGCTTCAGAACCTACGAGTACCTTAACATCATGATCTTCCGCAAATGTTTTTTGGAAGTTCAATGTGTTTGTCCAGGTCCAGGTAAAGTAATAATAGCTTTGTTCTGTCAATTGAGTTGTTGCAACATTTTCAGAACGCTCGTATGTTTTCTTAGTAACAAAACGCTCGTACTGATTTCCGTAGTCAACACCAAACGAAGTACGTGCTGTCAACCATGGTGCGAATGTTACTTCACCGAATACGTTACCGAAAAGGCGAAGCCATTTGTTGGTATTATCTGATGCGCGTTGCAAGTTTGCAATCGGGCTACTACCGTTACCGGAAGTTCCCACACCATTACCACCATAACCACCTTTGATATCGTAAACAGGAATATAAGGCACCATACGGAAGGCAGAAGCCCACGCATCACCTTCACCACGGTTTGCACCACCAACTCTGTCTTCAAAGCTGATCTGCATATTTTCTCCCATGCGGAAGAATGATTTTGGTCTAAAGCTCGAGTTAGCACGTACTGTATAACGCTTGTATTTTGTTTCGATGAAAGTACCTTTCTGATCAAAATAGTTGACGCTTGCAGAATAAGTCGCTTTATCAGTTCCGCCAGAAGCAGATAACTGGTGACTCATCATATAACCTGGCTGCATCATCTCCTGAAACCAGTTTGTTCCAGGACTTGTTTTCATGATCTGGTAGATATTTCCGTAATTCTCGATTGAGTATTTGGCTGGGTCTGCACGTGGATCGTTTGCAGCAACGCCGCCTTTGAAACCACCACCAATCACGATAAAGTCTGGAATTGAAAAGCTTCCATAATTACCAAACACCGGGTGTGAATACCCTGTTGTTTGTGTGCGAGTCAGGTAATCAACATACTGTTGTGTATTCAACAAATCCGGAATCATTTTATCCGTAATACGCTGAGTACCCATGTATGCATCATAAGAGATTGTCGACTTTCCCAATTTACCCTGGCGGGTAGTAATGATTACAACACCGTTTGCAGCACGAGCTCCATAGATAGAAGCTGATGTTGCATCTTTCAACACCTGCAAAGATTCTACATCCTGCGGGTTGAATTTGTTGGCATCTGTAGTAGGTACTCCATCGATAATATACAGTGGTCCGTTCTGAGCGGCAGAAGCAAAACCGCGGATACGGACAATTGCGCCCGCACCTGGCTCACCTGAGCTACTCACCTGAACACCTGCAGCACGGCCTTGCAATTGAACGCCGATACTTGATGATGGAGTTGTTTGAAGATCCTTTGTATTAACAACGGATACTGCACCGATAATGTCTTTTTTACGTTGAGCGGTGTAACCGGTAACAACGATTTCATTCAGCGTGGATCCGCCTTCCTTCATTTCGATACTTACGGCATCACGGCCCGCGAGTTCAACTTCAAGTGTACCAAATCCAACGGAAGAAATAACAAGTGTGCTTGTAGCACTGGGAACGCTGATAGTGAAACTTCCATCAGCACCAGTAGAAGTGGCTACTGTTCCACCTTTGACAGTAATTGTGGCACCAACAAGCGGAGATTTGTCCTTGTCGTTTACCACTTTTCCAGTCACGGTTTTTTGTTGAGCGAAAGAAACTGTGGTAAAAAGTAGCAGGCACGCTACTAACCACGACCTTGCGGCAGTCAGCTTTGAGGGCATAATAATTGAGTTTTGATTAAGGTTGTGTGTACAAAATAAATATGGCGTATAAATTTAACGTTAAATTAAATTGTGTTTCAAATTTTTTTTGAATTAATCGAAAAAAAATCGATATAAGAAAAACTCAAAAAAATTTGATGCATTTAAAAAAACCGGCAATCGCTGATGCACTCTACGTTTCATCGAATTCATTCATTTCCCAATGCTAACGTCTATTTGTGTAACGCATACACATTGAAAACACTCTATCCAAGTACTAGATTAATAATTCGAAGCAAACGCTGCTCTTACAATTGAATCATTACATCTCAAAAAATAAGCAGTTTCAATTCATGCCTCAACTTTGAAAGAAGATCTTTATTGTAGTGTTTCAACTACGAGTTCGAATCGGCAATAAAAATGGATTTGTTTCGTGATGCCTTTCCGCGATTGCTGCACGTCTACGAGTTCCGATCCGAAAGTATTCATCACTTCTCGTTCAACAGGTCAATTTGTCTTGTATTTGATGCTTGGCAAACTAATTGTCTGGCTTACCTTTGCGGTCAATTTTAAAGGACGGTAATTAAAACTGTAATCAATGGATAATACTCAAAAGGAAGCAACAGAGCAGTCGGAAATGCAGATTGATATTAATACAGATGAAAATGTTGCCGGAACTTCTCATTTAAAGGAAGAAATAGCGGAAGAGGACCAGGTTTCCAGGCTTAATACCGAAATCGGTGAGTTGAAGGACAAATACCTTCGCCAGGCAGCTGAATTCGATAACTTCAGAAAACGCAGCAGTAAAGAACGAATGGAACTTATCCAAACGGCTGGCAAAGATGTTATCGTTTCTCTTCTTGAAGTACTTGATGATACCGAACGTGCAGAAAAACAGATCGCCGCTGCACAAGATGTTCAGGCAATAAAGGATGGCGTTCAACTCGTCTTTCAAAAACTTAGAAAAACGATGCATGCTAAAGGCCTGAAGCCGATGGAAACCGCAGGTCTTGAATTCAATCCCGATATTCACGAAGCAATCACTGAAATCCCGGCGGGCGATGATTTAAAGGGCAAAGTGGTGGACGAAGTAGAGAAAGGCTATTACCTCAATGATAAAATCATTCGGTTCGCTAAAGTTGTAGTTGGCAAGTAAAAGCAACAAGCGCAGAAAGGAGATAAATACTATGGCAAAGCGAGATTATTATGAAATATTGGGGGTTGCAAAAGGCGCCACCGCGGATGAGATCAAAAAAGCATATCGCAAGGTTGCGATGCAATACCATCCGGATCGCAATCCCGGTGATAAACCGGCCGAAGAAAAATTCAAAGAAGCGGCCGAAGCTTACGAGGTTCTTAGCGACAGTGATAAAAGAGCGCAATACGATCGTTTCGGTCATGCCGGGGTGACCGGTACAGGCCGCGGCAATGGTGGCGCAGGTGCTTCCAACATGGAAGATATTTTCAGCCAGTTCGGCGATATTTTCGGAGACGATATTTTTGGTAGCTTTTTCAGTGGCGGCGCTGGCGGCAGTCGTGGCCGGGGCGGTCAACGCAATCGCGGGACAAGAGGGAGTAATCTTCGCGTAAAACTGAAACTTAATTATGAAGAGATTGCTAAAGGTGTTACAAAGCAAATAAAAGTCAAGAAATACGTTGGATGTCAAACCTGTGCTGGAAGCGGCGCAAAAGATAAAAACAGTATGCAAACCTGCGGAACCTGTGGAGGTAGTGGCCAGGTTCGCAAAGTATCAAACACCTTCCTCGGGCAAATGCAAACTGTAACAACCTGTCCAACCTGTAGTGGTGAAGGAAGTGTGATTACCGCAAAGTGCGCAAACTGCAAAGGTGAAGGAAGAGTCTATGGTGAGGAAACGGTTTCGATCGACATTCCTGCAGGTGTGCAGGAAGGCATGCAATTAAGTGTCGGCGGAAAAGGCAATGCCGGTGAACGTGGTGGTGCCACAGGCGATCTTATTATATTAATAGAAGAAGAACCACATAAAGAATTGCATCGTGACGGATTAAACGTTGCGTTTGAATTGCATCTTTCTTTTCCTGATGCCGTTTTTGGAACGCAAGCTGAAGTGCCGACCATTGATGGACGTGCGAAAATTAAAATTCCACCTGGCACACAAAGCGGAAAAATATTTCGATTGAAAGGCAAAGGGTTTCCTGCAGTCAACTCCTACGAAAAAGGCGATCAACTGATCTACGTTAATATCTGGACGCCGCAAAACGTTTCTTCTGAAGAGAAATCGATGCTTGAAAAGATGAGTGATTCACCAAACTTTCAACCAAAGCCGGAAAAATCCGATAAAAGCTTTTTTGATAAAGTGCGAGAGATGTTTTCTTAACAGATAGATGGAAATAATTCAGAAGGAAGAGGTACACATTAGTCCTCTTCCTTCTTTTTTTTGCGGGAACGATTGTAAATCTTTTTTGCTTTCTCAATCATCTGGAGGTATTCTTTATGAAGACCATCGTTTTTGTTCATCGACTTCAATGCGATTTCCTGCACATCGCCCCACCCAATTCTCCTCGCATACTTTGAATCTTTTAGAATCGATGTAAACATTGCGAGGGAGGTCCCAAACTGGTAACATTCCGGTAGTGAATTAAATTCCGTAAATATCGCGGGACATTTATATGATGTGAAACGCGGAATCGAATCCCCTGGATGCTTAAACGAAATTGTTGCTTCAGCGATTTTATCGCTGCCGGTTCTTTCCTCGATTCCTGTTTCTGTACGCAATTCGAAAAGTGCAAGCAATGAATGACCCGATCCAACCTCACCACCTTCAACCTCGCTTAAGGTATCGGCAAGCGCTTTTAATTTATTATCAAAACCAATTAACCTGTATTCACGAACCAATCTTGGATTGAACTGAATACTAAAATAGGAATCGTCAGCAACCGTGTACAGCGTTTGTGTTAGTTCTTTAACCAATACTTTTTCTGCTTCAAGAACATTGTCGAGATATGCAAAGTTGCCATTGCCTTTTTTCGACAGGACTTCCAACTTAGAGTCTTTATAATTCCCCATACCCACTCCCAGGCAGGTTAGGTAAATTCCAAACTGTTGATGTTGTGTTACCAACTTGTCCAATTCGTCTTCGCTTGTTTGCCCAACATTGAAGTCGCCATCGGTAGCAAGGATTACCCGATTGTTTCCTCCTTGAATAAATTTACTTTTTGCTACGCGATATGCTGCGCGTATTCCAGATTCGCCGGGAGTGGAACCGCCAGGATATAGATCTTCAATTGATTTCCGGATTTTTTCTTTTTCTTTTCCGGAGGTCGGTTGCATCCACACACCAATCGCACTTCCGTAAACGACAATTGAAACCGTATCTTTTTCACGCAGGTTGTCTACTAATAATTTAAACGCGGATTTTAATAGTGGCAATCGATTGGGCATATCCATTGAACCAGAAACATCGATAAGAAAAACAAGATTACTTGCAGGAATCTTTTCGGGATCAAGTTTACGCGCGCACATGTGCAGGTACAGCAGCTTGCTATCGATATTCCATGGGCAATCAGAGATATAAGATTGAAAGCCGAACACACTATCTTTCGGCGGAGAAGCGTAAGTGAAGTTGAAGTAGTTCATCACTTCTTCTGTTCGAACAGCATCTGGCGGTACCATTGTATTCATGTTGAGAAAGCGCCGGATATTACTGTATGATGCTTTATCTGTATGTATCGAAAACCCTGTTTCAGGAAATTTACGTGCTGAGACAAACTCATTTTCAACCAACGAACTATAGGTTTCACCTCCAGTAGACCAATTCTCCCGATCCTCGGGTTTAAGATTTTTTGTAACTGAAACAAGCCTGCTTCGGTTTACAGTGGAAGAAGTATAGAGCGACTTGAGAACGATTTGTTGATACCGGGCAGCCTCAACTCGAAGTGTGAGTGTTTGGTAGCCATCGAGTGAGATGGTGATACTATCAGCAGGCTTGCCGATTAGAATTCCGAAAGAACCACTTCCACCAGAACTGTATAGATAATTCGTAGAATGAAGGAGAATTTTTGCGTTCATTACCGGCATATTCTTCTCATCCCGAATTTCCCCCCGCACATAGTATTGAGCGGAAGCAATCGAGGACACAAGCAGGCAACATATGACAAGGAGGATTTTCAATTGGATAGTTAAGATGTATAGAACGTAAGGACCAGCAACAAGTTACTCAGCTAGCCGATAAATCTCGCGGATATTTCTTCCAAGCCCGTCATAATCCAATCCATAACCCACAACAAACTTACTTGGAATCGAAAAACCAAGGTAGTCGATCTTGACGGGATACACCATTGCTTCGGGTTTATGAAGAAGGGCGACGATCTTCACAGACGATGGCTGTTGGTGATCGATCTGTGGAAGAAACTCACTCAATGTTTTCCCGGTATCAACAATGTCTTCAATAATAATGATATCGCGTCCGATGATGTCCATATCGAGCCCGATTGCAGTAATCACATGCCCGGTTGATTTAGTTCCTTTGTATGAAGCCAGTTTGATAAAGCAAATTTCGGCATCAATCGTAATTTCTTTGAAAAGGTCAGAAGCAAACATGAACGAGCCATTAAGAATAGCAATAAACAGGGGCCTTTTCCCTGCATAATCCTGATTGATTTGTTGGGCAACCATTTTTATGCGGGAATCAATTTCTTCAGCAGTCAGGTAGGGTTCAAACTGTTTATCGTGTACACGTATCAGTTGCATAGATTAGTTTTTGTAAATAATCAGCTCCTGGCCTTTCTTTAAACTCGTATTGCCGAGTTTATTCCATTCTATAATTTTCTCAGTTGTTGTGTTGTAATTTCGCGCGATCCCAAATAATGTCCCTTTCGGCTGAACGATATGTCGTGTTGGAACTATCTCAACCTCTTCCTGTTCCATCGCGGGACCCGAAACACCATTCTTCCTGATATTATCTTCGTTTAGCCTTGGGCGTTCGGTTAATGCTTTTTGAAGAGCAAGTCTTTCGCCATGTGCGGGCTCCATTCCTTTCTGTAGCATATTGTACTCTAACAAACTTTCGAGACGAATACCCTCCGCTTGCGCGATGGAATACAGTGTTTCACCAGCTTTAACGATATGGAATTCTTCTGAACCTGTTTTCCGCTTGCGTTGCAAATAAATGAGTTGGCCTTGAATCAACACTTCTTCACGTTCGAGGTCATTGAAGTCTAACAAACGCTTCAGCGATACATCAAACTCTTCCGCAATTGCCAATAAACTTGTTCCTGCTTTCGCATAAACGACGCTTGTTTTATTGATGGAAAATTCACCTGAAGGATAATTGGTTGCTGGTTCTGCGATCACCTGGGTCTGAACTTCCGGTTCTGAAAGCACCACCGGCGCTGTAGTACCGGCTTTATTTTCGAATGGTTTACGGATACCGGTCAATAAATCTTCTTCGTCCGCAATTTTTCCCAATGCAATAAGTGAATACTGTTGAAGATTGTATTGTTCGATAAGGCGAATCAAAATATGCGAATACTTTATGTTCGTCGCGTAGCCGGCTTTTTTCAATCCAAATGCCCAGGCTTTATAATCAGCAGGGTCTAATTCAAATAAAAATGAATAGCGTTGCGATGCGCGGAGAAAATTAGAATGATCCATGTATGAAGCATCGGAACTTTGATAGCTGCGGAAACATTCGCCACGTTCGTCATCATCATGATACACTTTCATGCCGTCCCAGCCGGTCTTGCACTTTATACCAAAATGATTCTTCGATCTTGTAACAAGATCACTTCTGCCTGCCTCCGTTTCATGAATTCCCTGTGCAAGTTTGATCGATGCCGGTACCCCCGTACGGAGCATTTCCTGAACGGCAAGTTGCTTATAAGTGTTGATGTATTCGATTACGAACTCAGATTTCTGGGCAGAAAGCATTGCTGCTGAAAAGATGAAGCAAGCAATAAATAGAAGTCTTTGCATAATACGAATGTCTTTTACTTTTTTTGGATCATCATTAAGCCGTCACGTATGGTGAGCAGCACATGATTAACTGTTGCATCCTGCTGAACAAAGTCATTGAACGCCTGAATCGCCATCGCATTTTTCCCTTTTCGTCCCTCGTCCAACACTTCGCCATGAAACAAAACGTTGTCGGCGAGGATAATTCCACCTTGCCTTAGGTTGGGCAATACCAGTTTATAATAATCAATATAGCCCGGCTTGTCCGCGTCAATAAATACAAGATCCCAGGCTTCTTTCAACTCTGGAATAATCTCTAACGCATTTCCTAAATGTAAAATTATCTGTTCGGCTCTATCTGAAACCTTAAAATATCTGCTGGCACTTGCTGCATCGTCCTCTCGTAACTCAATGGTATGCAATTCGCCATCTTCTGCAAGGCCTTTTGCGAGGCAAAGTGCACTATAACCGGTAAATGTTCCAATTTCGAGGATACGCCGCGGCTTCATCAAGGTACTAAGCATTTGAAGGAAGGTTCCCTGAACTTTACCGCTAATCATGTGGGCTTTCGGATGGTCGGCCGTAACTCGGTCTACCTCCCCTAAAAGAGATTCGGGGTCCGTAGTGAATTTATCAGAATAGGACTGGACAAGCGGATGAATCGGATCCAATAGGTAGTGGTTTCCGGCAAAGATAAGCAGGAACCCAGTTCATTGTGCCGCTTAGAAGTTCGGCTGAAGTGGGTGTTTCGTGTAAAATGTAAGCACTTGCTCAACCACTTCTTCAGCTGTCTCAGCAACCTGCAGGAGATCAAGATCGGCTGCTGAAATATAATTATTGCGGTCGAGCATGGTTTCTTTCATCCAGGTAAGGAGCCCGGACCAGTAATCTTTGCTAACAAGAATCAGCGGCACCTGTAACATTTTACCTGTTTGGATAAGCGTCGCTACTTCGAAAAATTCATCCATCGTACCAAAACCTCCCGGCATCATGACGAAGCCCTGGGAATATTTTGTGAACAGGGTTTTACGTACAAAGAAATAGTCGAAGTTGAGACTGGCATCACGATCGATATAAGGATTTGAGTGCTGTTCGAATGGAAGTTCAATATTTAAACCAACAGATTTGCCCCCACCCAGCTGTGCACCTTTGTTTGCAGCTTCCATAATGCCAGGGCCGCCACCGGAAATAATTCCGAATCCTTCTTCAGAAAGACGCTTGGCAATCTCTGTCGCCAGGTCATAGTATTGATGACCCGCCTCCGTTCTCGCTGAACCAAAAATTGAAATACAGGGGCCGAGTTTGGCGAGGTTTTCAAAGCCATCCACAAATTCAGCCATTATTTTAAAAATCTGCCAGCTCGAATGAGCCTTGGATTCTGACCATCTGCGTTGCTTATTCAATTTGATCGTATCATTCATACACCAATCAATTAGAGGGGTTAGATAATGAATGCCATCCTTGTCGCGCTCGGCGAAACCGGGATGGCATTCATTCAATAAAACGGGAATTCAGGTTATTTAGTTTGCAAATCGCCTTGTTTTTTTGAAATGCTTAACAGGCCGGCGAAAGTTAGGATACCATTTATCAGTATCAGTTCGTTCCCGATTTTATATCCATGAAAAATAGTTTGCGAGAGCTGCTCCAAACCAAGTTCAACATGCAATTTTTTCTCATACCATTCGGGGCTGCTGAGTACATCGATGCCAAGTGCGAGCGCTGGCGCGATGATACAAACTGTCCAGATCAGTCGCTGATTCAATACTCGCCTGGTTAAAATACCAAAAGCGAATAGGCCTAACAGTGGTCCATAAGTGACCCCGGCAAATTTCAAAATAAAGTCGATAATGAGTTTATCGTTAATTCCTTTGAAAATTAAAACCATGATAAAAAACACGACCGCAAATGTGAAGTGAACTTTTAATCGTGTTCTTTTCTTTTGTTTTTCTGTGGCAGTGCTGGTCTGGATTCCCAGGATATCGATGCAGAAACAGGATGTAAGGGATGTAATTGCCCCGTCGACACTTGGGAACAATGCAGAGATAAGGGCGATGATAAATATGACACCGATGACGCCACTGAACGCGTCGCTTAATGCAATGGTTGGAAACAGATCGTCGGGAGCGACATTAATACCATGTTGGGCGGCGTATAAATAAAGAATACCGCCGAGTATGAGAAACAACAAGTTTACAACCATCAACACAGCTGTAAACGTCATGATATTTTTCTGTGAATCTTTTTGAGTTTTTACGCTGATGTTTTTCTGCATCATTTCCTGGTCGAGGCCTGTCATTGCAATTGCAATAAACATCCCTCCGACGATATGTTTGAGAAAATAAGATCCGGATTTTATATCTGTATTGAAGATCTGAGTGTAGCCTTTGTCCGACATCATTTCCCAGGCGCCGGAAAAATCAGTACCAAGTGCTTTCACAATTACGATGATACAGGCGATTAATCCAATCAACATGCCCGAGGTTTGGAGCGTATCGGTATAAATAATAGTTTTTACTCCACCTTCAAAAGTATATAGCAATATTAAAAGCAAAATGACGAGAGAGGTCACCACGAAGTGGATCCCGAGCCTATCGAGAATGAATAATTGAAGAATATTGATGACAAGATATAGCCGCGCAGTTGCACCAACAGTTCTCGATAAAATAAAAAAGAAAGCGCCGGCTTTGTGCGCGCTTACGCCGAGCCGCCGTTCGAGGTAAGTGTAAATACTTGTAAGATTCATTCGGTAGTAAAGCGGTATCAGCACGAAGGCAATTACCGAATACCCAAAGAGGTAACCGATTACAATCTGGTAGTAATAGAAGTTGCCTGAGCCAACTCCACCAGGCACACTAACAAAGGTTACACCGCTGAGCGACGTTCCAATCATGCCAAAAGCAACAAGCATCCAGTTGCTATTTTTGTTGCCAATAAAAAAAGAATCGTTGTTGGAATTTCTTGATGTAAACCAGGCGACCCCAAGCAATAAAACAAAATATCCAATCACAAAACTAAATAACAGGCCTGGAGACATATATTGATTTTATATTTATTACTTTCGAACGAAGGTTTGAATGTAAGAAAAAATAAATTATTGAATTTCCATTCCAATTAAATCCTATGAATATTGAATCTGTTGCTGTGTTCTGCAGCTCAAAGACGGGAACAAAACCTATCTACATGCAACACGCCGCTGAAATCGGGAAACTTATTGCGGCACTCAATCTTAAATTAATTTATGGCGGCGGAAATATTGGCTTGATGGGGGCCCTGGCTAACTCGGCAATTCAACATGGTGGTCAGATTATTGGCGTTATACCAAAACTATTATTGGAGTGGGAACATAAACATGAGGGTCTTACCGAACTTGCTGTCGTCCCCGATATGCATGCAAGAAAAAAAACGATTTATGATTTATGTGATGCCGCCATTGTATTACCTGGCGGATTTGGCACACTCGACGAATTATTTGAGATGCTCACCTGGAATCAGTTGAAGATCCATGATAAAAAAATATACATTTTAAATTCAGGTAATTTCTATCACCACCTGATTCAACATCTCCAGATGCTGCAGAAGGAAGATATGTTGTACGAAGAACTTTCCGATCGAATCGTTATTTGTCAAACACCTGTTGAAATTTTTAACAAGATAGGTTGACCTTATAATCCAAAATTGAAACCGACATTATAGAATACTCGGTTTCCATAGGGGCTACGAGGTTGCTGCAATAAATCATATTGAGCCATAATCAAAAGTCCCCCGCGTTCACCCATTGGTATTAAGCCACCTACTCCACCAAGTAACGACGGAACAAATTTTCCGTCCAGTTTTTGTTCGCCACCACCACCATCATAAAATCTTCGTTTGCCCCATGTATAATTCAATTCGGGTTGAAGTTGGACAAAGATGTGCCGGATCGGGTAAACCCGTCCGAAGATATTTAAACCGGTTACTCCATAGCTCTCACGGTAATCTGGGACCGAATATCTATAACGGAAGCTTGAATAGATCATAGTAACACCGGCACCAGCGGCGAAGAAATTATTAAATTGATAGCCGAGTTGCGGGGAAATATTGATTAATGTGTAATCTCCGAAACTCAACCCGAAATTTCCACCGATGAACAATTTACTTCTGTCAAACTTTCCCGTCGGCTTTTGCTCTTCGTCCTGGGCCCGCACACTTAGAATCCCAAGAACAGCAATCAACACAAGAGTTATTTTTTTCATTGTAAGATTTATTAAGATCGTGCATCGAATATTTTTCCGGCGTTAAGGATATTATTTGGATCAAATGTTCGCTTGATTCCACGCATCAAATTCAAATTGACTTCATTCGTTACAATGTCCATATATGTTTTCTGAATCAAACCTACTCCATGTTCGCCGCTTATTGTACCACCGAGCCGTTGCGTTAATTCAAATAATGACCGAAGCGAGGCCATCATTGATTCATCGCCATAACTATTTGGCGTACCTTCTTTTTTAATGCGAATATGCAGGTTACCGTCGCCGGCATGACCGTAACACACCGCATGGAATCCTTGTTCCTCGCCTAACTTTTTTACACCGCGAATGAGTGCGGGCAGTTCTGCGCGCGGCACCACAGTATCTTCTTCAATTGTGTAACCATCCATTTTAACGGCTTCGGCTACCCGTCTCCTTAATTTCCACAACTCTGCTTTCTGTTGCGCATCATCCGCGAAAAATAAATCTCCTGCCCCGTACTGTGATAGCAATTCTCCGATTGCTTCCATATCATTCATCAAAACAGCAGTATCATTTCCATCAACTTCTACTATCAAATGTGCTTCCATTTCATCGGTAACGGGAACTGCGGAGCTATCTACCATTCGGCTAACAATTTTCAGTGCGTCGATCTCAACAAGTTCAAGTGCACTTGGAGTAAAACCCGCTCGAAAGATAGCACTCACCGCTTCGCCGGCCTTTTCCAACGAGTTGAAGGGTGCAAGCATAAGCAGGTCGTATTTCGGAAATGGAATGAGTCGCAAAACTATTTTAGTAACGATTCCGAGGGTGCCTTCACTTCCAACAACAAGTTGGGTAAGATTGTAGCCGGTAGAGTTTTTCAAAACATTGGCACCCGTCCAGATGATTTCACCAGTTGGTAATACCAGTTCAAGATTCAGTACATAGTCGCGTACCACACCATATTTGACGGCCTTTGGGCCGCCGCTATTTTCTGCAATATTTCCACCGATGAAACAGGAGCCCCGACTACTGGGATCAGGCGGATAAAACAATCCCTTTTCTTTCACGGCATTTTGCAATACTTCAGTAATAACACCAGGTTCTGTTGTTACTTGAAGATTGCGTTCGTCAATGGAAAGAATTGCATTGAGCCTGTCTGTAGAAATCAATACGCCGCCAAGATGCGGTAATGCACCACCACTTAATCCTGTACCGGCGCCGCGCGGCGTAACCGGTATTTTATCATTATTGCAGATAATCATTATTTCACTGATCTGTTGGGCGGTCAACGGCCGGATAACGACTTCCGGTGGGAATGATAGTCGTTCCGTTTCATCATGTCCATAATGCAGAAGAGATTCATCATCTACAAGAATAAACTCTTCACCTACAATTTTTATAAATTGCTCGATATGCTTTTTAGTTAAGCTCGACCTTGCAGTTGATACTTCCATTTAAGATTACTGATTTGAAACAGGAAACAAAAATCGCAAAAATTATTCGTTCAAACTTATTGAATCACCCACATTTCGGGTTCATCCTTACGGTGAAGTTTTAAGCGAGTAGAATATTTAGTTCGGATTGAATCGAGGTATTCCGTGGTTGGCGCCTGGAGTTTGTTTGTTATTCCGGGTAAGATGAATACTCGATGGCCTTGTTGCAGTGCTTCGTTGAATAAGGCATCTATTTTTGAATGTGATGAATCCTTCAGTGGAACTGCCTGAACGCGGACGTCAGTGAAGTAATTCATAAAATCTTTGACAATCCATCCATCTTGCAAAATAACGAGGTCAGCAGGCGCAACGGTTTCTTTTACAATATTGGCTTTTACGAAATACCAATCATTATTTTTATCCTGCATCCAACGTATACTTCCAAAGTAATTAATACAAAAAAGCAGGATTGCAAGTGCAGCAGAAATTCCCAATGTTTTTCTAGACGATGGATTGCGACCTGCACTCAACGAACCGATTAGCAATAACCATACAAGAACTGTCTGTAGAATCCAGAATTCGAGAATTTCCGGCATCCAGAACGTGAAAAAAATACTGTATACAAAAAACGTTATGATTAATGGTGGCAATATCGAAGGAAGACTTCGATTAATTGTACGAAAATTTCTAATAAAGCGAACGAGTAACCAGATCATGATAGCCGCAAGAATGATCGTTAATACAAGGAGAAAAACAGACATTGATGCAGATATGTTTCGGGCGATATAAAGTTCATCTGATAATGAATGGGTAGAAAGTGAAGCATCAATAATTTTCTTGACGGGTGGCACCTGGAATACATAGTGACCACCAAGAAAAGCATGTGAAAAACCGTAAGTAATATCTACCGGAGTTTTTTTGCTCAGAGGATACCAGAATACACTTCCGCCAGCATAACCGCGCATCCAATCGATCCATTTTGGTAATGTGTTCTGCTTTTCAACAATCCAGCCAACGATGAAGTAAGCGCCACCCACGAATAACAACCCTGTCGCAGCATATCGCGCAAACCATTTAGGGACGGAAATGAATCGTCGCTGCTCCCACATCTTAAAAAGAATTACAGGAAGAAAAAGTGCATTGACCTGGTGAAATACAATTGCAAGGCAGTGAAGTAAAATCACCTTCCACCAATCGGCAGCTGACAATTGCTTTTTTGTAAGAATGTATAATGACAATAGAACGAAAAATAAAGGCGGTGCATAAACCTCGATATTTACGCTATAAAACCAAAAGCCGTAAGAAAAGGCAACGACTGCGATTGCAACTGCAGCATTGAGCCTGCTAAAAGAGAAACGGTTTCTAAAAAAACTATATACAACAGCAAGACTTGCGCTTCCCCACATTGCCGAAAACGTTTCGATAATATAATAATCTTTAACCGATGGAAATATCGGCTGCCATAAATGCAACCAGCACCATGCGGCATAATGATATAGAAGATGATGTTGATTAACGAGCGGGTAGCCGTCAACGATACCGGTAAGGTAGGTGATGGAGTCATGCGGTCCGGAAAAGTTCTCTGCCAGCGTAGCCAGGAAAAACAAGAAGGTTGCTGCAAAAACAACTAACGGTTCAGGTATTTTTTTCATTCGAGCGCATTAGTTTAAGATTGCATAGGTACAGGTTTTTTTTAACTAGATGTCCTTCGATGCCGGGAGATCTCGTTTCTGTACGGAGGTGGTCCAGGGCATTTTCGATTTAAAAAACGCCGCCAGCTTATAAGGCCAGCTATGATCCATACATGGTTTCTCGATTAATAAGTAAAAAATCGGAACAATAACGATGAGCAAACCGAAAAACAGGATTGTATAACCGGCGAACCAAAGATAATCGTTCTTGATATTGTCCTTTAAACGGAGCATCACTTCCATACTTGCTTGCGCGATTGCAAGATGGAGCAAATAAATACTATAGCACATACCGCCGATCGCCATGATCCATGGCCATTTCATAAACCGGTTAAACCAGCTCGAACGAAAGGCACCAACGAATAGAATAGTAAGAACAGCTGTAAACACCAGGGTTTTTATCAATCCATAAACCCAATAAAACCCAATCATGGTAAATACTGCAGCAGTTGCGGCTACATTCCAGAATTGTTTATCCGGACCATCTGGCACCAACTTCTTTCTTAGGTAAAGATTGACCATCATGATCCCGACAAGGAAGTATTGTACCTGCCCGAGTATGGTATAGCGAAGGAAATTTTCTCCGTTTGTTATATCGGTAATATCCTGCAATACGATCGCTAAAACGATTGCGCTTACAAGAGCAATGTTGCGGTTTTGAAAGCTTTTGATTTTGAACACAGCCCATGCAAGAAAAGGGGCGAGAATATAAAACTGAATCTCAACTTCAAGACTCCAGATTACTGGGTTCAGTTGATTAAAATGATGATAGACCAGGTTGGTGGAGTAAGTGATGCCGGTAAAGAAATAGCCGAGGATCTCCCGGGTCTCCATCTTACCAAAAAAATACGCTGCATAAGCCATTATCAGCATTACAGCAATATAGGGGGGCTCGAGACGTGTTAAGCGACGAACAAAATACTGTTTGAGATTACCAAGAGGCTTGGGTTTATTTTCAGTAACCCTAACAGCAAATGGCAACGTGAGGATAAAACCACTGATGATGTAAAAAAGATAAACGCCCGAACTGCCACCAAGAAAATAATCGATCATTATGCGCTGGAACTCCGTCAGTGTCGACGGATCGACATTGCGATGCCAACGTTCGATATAGTGTTGAATTACGACTGGTACAATGGCAAGAAAGCGCAGTCCTTCCAGTTCGCCTACTAGTTTTCCCTTTGCTTTCCGTTCAAAATACTTAATCAGTCTCATAACAGTTATTGCAATGCATCGAGCGATTTAGTTGCACGGACTCAATACTTGCCGATAAACGTTTTTCCCGACAACAAATTTTGTATTGATTGCATTTATGGGACACCTTATTTCTTACCGAGCGCCTCGTTGATCGTGATGCCGATCATGTATTCAAGTTCCAGTTCAGCAACTTTAAGATCGCGGCCGGCTTTTAACTTCCCGTCCTGTTGTTGTTTATATGCAGCGAATGCTTTGTTGTAAATATCAACCCCAATCAATCCATCGGCGAAGTCGGTTTCGCTCTGGCGAAATACCAGGTAAGTATCGGCAGTGACGCGGCTTTGAAGATCATACATCTCCTTGTACATAAGATAATCTTCATAACGGGTCAGTACTTTCAGGCGAACATCACGATACCGTTCATTTTTTTCAGCTTCGGCGATATAGATATTTTCACGAGCTATCTTGACTTCGTTTGTACGTTGCGTGTAAAAATTCAAAGGGATTGCGACTCCGACGTTCCATAGTGGAAGAAACTGGTTACCGTCGCTTTTTGGCGCGATAGTAAGCGGGTTTAAGTTGATACTTGGTACAACAACTGAAAGCCATTCGCCTTTTGCCCTGTTCAATTGGTAGTGCGCTACGCTTACTCTGCGGTCTGCAACCTCAAAATTCGGGTTTTGCATCGCAAGCTGTACTAGCCGTTCCCGAATATCCATTAAAATCGTAGTGTCATTATTGGTGTGATAAGTCGACCCAAGTCTACGCGGTGGTTGACTTTGAGCGCTCACAAAGCCACAATAAGCCGAAAGAAGTGCAATAAGAAGAAATTTTTTATTCATTTTGATGTGGTTCATGCGGGTAGTAGCTCTTCGTCGGATTTGGCGGTGTCAAAATAGTGCATCTTTAACAGTAATGCAAATGCGGAGTACATATAAAATACACTTGGATACATTGGAATTGCCATCTGCGAAATCTGGCCGGCCATAAGCGAAAAAATGAAAGCCAGGTTTGCCGCATAGAGTGTTTTAAGCTCAGGATCCTTAACCCTGTAAAAATACCGGATTCCCGTTTTGAGGATAACGTAATAGAAGATCAGCGTCAGGATTAAGCCTATATAGCCCTGGTCCATTAATATCTGCATATACCCGCTATCGGGGGGTACAAAAGATAAGTAGTGGCCCGGATTATAAAGAACGCCGAGGTTTCCGCATGTATAGATCCCCCCACCGATAGGATGACGATAGATATAGGGTTGAACCCCCTTTCTGTTGATATCACGAACTAAAGCGGAGTTATCTGTCGACGGTTCGAAAGTTGACCTCACCCGGTTTATTACCGGATTGTTGTAAATCGGCAACACCATTACGATTGTAAGCATTGCTCCGCAGAACGCCATAAATATGATCGTGCGTTTCTCATACAATGTCATGATCCCATAAAAAAGGATTCCCGCGACGGTCATCATTGTTGCCGTTCGGGTACCTGAATACGAGGCAGCCAACAAGTTCAGAATTGCTGCGACGTATAAAAAGATTCTTCGTTTGGTCGTCACGGCGCGAAGGGCGAGCACCAATAAAAAGTTACCACAGGCCGCATACAATACGCCCGAAGATGCAGGATCCGACAGCAAGCCGAATTTTCGGGTGAAGCCCCAGTTGATAAAAAGATCGATCCTCATGGGATCACTCAATAACCACCTTGTTTCAAACGAAAAAAGACCGAACCATTGTTGCTTGCATGCATATGCAGCTTCAAGAATACTGACCCATATCCAAAAATTGGTTAGATGTTTAACATCCTTTCGCGAGCGAATGATACAATAACTGATATAGAAAAATGCGAACAGGCTTCCTTGTTTCCGGATAAAATTAAACCAGCCAAGTTTACCAAGCATAGCAGGATTGAAAAACTCCATCAGGTAATAGAGAAGAAGTACGACAAGCCAGATGGTGATTCCATGTGTCCAAAACTTCCGACTTATTTCTTTACGAAATTCCTGCTTTGTGATCACTCCTACTAAGGTGATGTAGGAAAAATATTCCGGAACGAGTCCCATCGGTATAACGCCTCCGTTCATTATTTTCTCCGGAAGCGTTACGAAAAGCGAAATAAAATAGGTTAAGTAAAAACCAAATATTGGATATAGAAGGCAGAGCACCATTAGTAATACACCGGCCAGTCCTGCAACAATAGCAACGGCAAATTTCATATCTACAACAACTGCGAGATAGGCAATAGCGATCGCTAACAACGCAAGCAAAATTGCACCAGTTGGTGTATTTAGTTTTCTAACGAGGAAGTTGTGTTTAAACCAATCCTCCACAAAACTGCCCGTCCTGTATATGATATTCCTCTCCAATTAAAAAAACATAAATTTTACAAACATCGCTACCATAAAAAATATTACGAATAGCGTGCTTATTTTTTCAAATATGGGCGACCTGTCTTTACTTGACTCATCCATGATGGTTGTTTAAGTTTTTCCTGTTCAATTGCTTCCTGAACGTGCTTGTGCTCTGGCTCGGTCAGGCCGCGGAAAATCGTTTTTTTTTCCTCTCTCATCGCTATTGCGCGTGGCTTCTGCAGGGTAAATAACCACCATGCTCCTGCCCTTGTCATTATATTATAAAACATTATCGGTAAAACGATGCCTGCAATAGTTCCCACAAGAAGCACGAGGTACATATTGTCAATTCCAAAAACACGAATCATCAGGGTTCTTGTACCGGAAGTGATTATCAAATTCGTTACATAGATGTACATCGAATGATAACCGACCACACGCAAAAATTTTAGCTTACCCGATTTCTGTAATAAGAAAGAACAACAGATAATGAAGCTTCCCCCAACCAGCGCGGCAACAGCAAACAAAACTGGTTGAGTGTTTTGTACATAGTAGTCATCACTGCTATCAAAATTCAGTTTTGTAAAGTAATGCTGCAATAAGATGAAGACTGGCAGTATTAGCAGTAACGTTTTCCAGGAGGCAATATTTTTAAATTGCTTTTTGTCGAGCATGAAACCAGAAACAGCATCACCAATTGCGAAAAAGAAATAAAAGAAAAACACATCCGTAATAAATCCTGCGTCAATACCCTGCATGTGAAGATACCCGGCCACACCGTAAAGAACAATTCCTAAAACGAGCTGCTTTCCGGTATTGAATGATGCATATTTCGAAATCAGGGCATAAGAAACTCCAACAAAAAACAATGCATTTAAATACCAAAACTGCTCAATACTACGCGGCTCATATAATAGCTTTAAGTAGTCTGCGGGCTGCCGAACAACATTTACATAATCTGCAAAAAGCAACTGTAACGTAATATGGATCGTACCCCATAAGAGCAGTGGATATAAAATAGTTTGGGCGCGATTTCGAACAAAATTTGATGTCCCTTTATTTTCCTGGCTTAGCTTATAAAACATCCCTGATACAATGAAGAACAAAGGCATTCTAAAACTGAAGAAGAAGATATTGATATAGGAAAGTACGGGATGATCTGTCGGACTGTAATGCTCCGTCATCACACCGCCGAAGATATGTCGGTAGCAGACGAGTATAATACAAATTCCCCGCGCATAGTCGATCCAGGGATACCTGTTCCGACTAAGGATCTTACGGCTGTTAAATAGCAAGTCCCACACTGTTGATAAGGTTTTAGAGTGAAGTGTTGGGGTTACGGTATTAAAGATCCATGTTTTCTTTCTGGACCTTGTTGAATACCGCTCCGACTAATTTATTGCCGGTACTTTTAAGGTATTCGATTGATTCTTTATCAGCCTGGGCCGCAGCGGAAGTAGCTGAAAAAACGGCAATGATCCCATCAGCGTATTTTGATAATTCTTTCGCATCGGGATGATGATTCAATGAAGAAGCTTCAATGAAAATAATGTCGTAATTGGCAGCAACTCTATCGATACTTTCCAAAAGATGATTCTTTGGTAAAATTTCTGAAGGGGTATAATTTCCTTCATTACAACCTATGATATCAGTATTTGGAATTGTTGTTGATCCCGTAGCTGCGCGAATTTTATCCATCGCATTCGGTTGGCCATTGACGCTAAACTGTTCGAGTTGCGGAGTGACGCCGTACTTTTCAGTCAACGTGTTATTTGCAAAATTCGCATCGATGATCAATACCCTCTTATGTGATTTGCTGAAACCTGTGGCAAGTGCTTCAATGATGGTAGATTTTCCTTCTTTCGGCCTTGTGCTTGTAATAAGGAAAACCTTTTTACCGGAGTTCTCGAGTTCGAAGCGGAGCTTGCGGAGATTCTCGAGGAAGATGCGTTCGCTCGAATTTTTCGGACCATCTTCAAGGAAATAATCCTGCAGATTTTTTTTCTTCAGATCTATATCGTTGAAACTGCTAAGCAACTTCATTTTTGTAGCACGCTGGAAAATCGTTGGTGTTTTGTATGAGTTGTCAAGGAATTCCAATAATAGAATAATCAACGACGAAAAGAACAACATCAGAAATCCTGCGAGACCAGACATGATTACGCGACGAGAAGGATTGGCTTTTTCAGCCGGCATACCGATCAAGGTTTGCTTAAAGTTATTTTCAGGATTTACGTTCAAGTCCAGTGAAGATTGCAAACTGTTTCTTAAGCCTTCATATTCTCGTGACGCAAGATCAAGGTCGCGCTGCATTTCATTTAACATGACTTCATCACCACCACCTTCATTGATCATCTTCTCATACTTGTTTTTTTCTCCTGCGAAGGTCCTAACGTTAACTTCCGTTGCAATTATTTCTTGTTGAAGTCCGATTTTCCGGCTGACCAATTCATCACGCCTTGTGTTTTTCCGATCGGCATCTTTTGTGCGATCACCACCACCTTTCGATCCGGATAGCGCGATAATCTTCGTTACATTATCATCGATTTCTTTTTGGATTTGCTTTTGCTCATCCTCCGTTTTGCCTTCCTTCTCGTTATCCAAAGCAAGATTCCGATCCTGCAATCGCTTAATTTCACGATTATTATTGTTAACCGGCGCAGTGGTTGTTCCGCCGCCACCAATGTTTCTTAATTCCTCATCAATCGCGCGAAGCTCAGCCTTTAACCGATTCAGGTTGCTTGTCTCTTCCTGATACTTACCATACAACTCTTGCACAACGGACATAGCCGCGGTAGCTTTTGCTTCTCCGCTCGTGGGCCCGATCTGCGCCTTATAATTCTTTAACCGATTGTTGAGCGAATCAACAACTCTCTTTTTTTGAGTTACGAGGGTATCCAGTTTTCCGGATGCATATTGCGTCCGAAAACCATAGATCTCATTAAAAAAT
>JACMLR010000372.1 GCA_014379515.1 Chitinophagaceae bacterium | reverse complement strand
GAAATGAACTGTATTATACGGTGCAGTCTCCCCGCCAGGGAATTCTTCAAACAATACTCTTTCGTCGAAAACTTTCTACCGGCAAGTGGTCAGAACCGGAAATCGCATCATTTTCAAATGCGTTTTCAAATCTTGAACCAGCATTCAGCGCAGACGGTAAAACGATCTATTTCTGTTCAAACCGCCCCGTAAGCGGAGACAAACCAAAAGATTTTGATATATGGATGGCAGTACGAACAGCCAGCGGATGGGATCCTCCGGTCAACCTTGGCGCACCCATTAATACCGAGAAAGATGAATTTTATCCTTCTATCACAAAAGAAGGGAACCTGTATTTTACGGCAACTTATAAAGATGGAATTGGTCTCGAAGACATTTATGTTGCAAGAAGGACGGATGGAATATATCAAAAGCCGGTTATAATTGATAGCAATGTAAACTCCCGCGGTTACGAGTTCAACGCGTTCGTGTCGCCCGATGAATCCTTTATTCTTTTTACATCATATGGTAGAAAAGATGACCAGGGTGGAGGTGACCTTTATATAAGCAAAAGGACAAGTTCCGGAGGTTGGACTCCCGCAAAAAATCTCGAGATAATTAATTCAAATAAACTCGACTATTGCCCATACGTTAGTCCTGATGGCAATATACTTTTTTTTACGAGTGAGCGACATACGATTGAAACCAAATCCATTGACCGGCTTAGTTACAAACAACTCGTCGCATCGTTTAACTCACCATTAAACGGACTTGGAAATATTTGGTGGATCAGTATGGCTGCGGTTCTAAAGGAGTAGTAATTTTTTTCGTCTTATTTGAACACTTCTTCAATGAATGGCTTAAGTAGATTCGCCATTATTTCATGATCCCTTGCATCCGGATGGTAACTACAACCATGAGGTGTCATTGCGGGGAAATCGAAAATTGCTATTTTTTTACCTGCATGAATTGCTTCCGCTTTCAATTTTATCCGGTTCAAACACCGGAAAAACAAGGTTGCTTTTTCACCTGAGATCATTGGACTGGTCAGCAAAGCAAGTTTTGCATTCGGATACCGGTGATAAACGATGCGCAACAGATCAAGATAACTATTGACAAATACTGTGGAATCAAATGGTTTTCTTGGATTCTTGCCATCGCCATCGGAAAGATCATTGGTGCCAAGGCAAATAGACACCAGATCGGGTTGATAATCGTTGAAGTTCCATCGTACGCTACTATCACGGTCAAGGTAAGCCGATTCATAGGCTTCGCGCATATTTGGTTCATCCATATTCCATGTTCGATAAACGCCAACTCCTGAAATTGAACTAAGCATAAAATCCGCATCCAAACTTCGCGCAAGCAAAGGACCATAAGCCAGGTAAGCATTGTGCTGATCATACCACTGGCCGCTATCGCAAGGTATCATGGATGCATCAACTGCCATTCCGCTTGTTATCGAATTGCCAATGAATTCGATCTTCCTTTTAGCACGCGCCGGAATGCGTTCCAGTTTCTCTGCACGTGCTCCTGCGAATATGACCTGGCCGTTGAGGGCTTCGGTAGCCTTAAAGATCCGTACAACATGCGATTGTGAATCCTTCGAAGAATTAATTTTTGTAGAAGTTTGAATTGGTATCGATCGAATGGAATCTCCGGCTACTTTGATACGGCCAATATATTTGCCATCAATTTCAATAGAAACATAATTATAATTATCGCCTGCGGCGAGATTGATCAGATCAACGATACATGAGTCACCCGTGAACTTAAATTCAACATATGAAGCGGCACTGACCAGCACGCGATTGCCATTCACCTCGAGCGTTCGGCCGCCATAATTAAACAACGAATCAACCGGTGAAAAATGTTGAAATTCTTTTGGCTTGCAGGCAACAAACAGGATAATCAGGAAAAATAGCTGCAGGAGCTTGATCATGAAAACAAGTTAAAGAAAAACTTAGGTCGGGGAGTGTCTGGATTGGAATGATATAAAAAAAACGAGAGAAGCCTGTTCTCGCTTCTCCCGATGCTCGCTACCAGAGCCTTAGTTTTTCTCATGTATGTTATTTCGAATGCACTGACTGCATTAAAGGTACACATGCGTAAGACCGCAATCTTTAACAGGATTTGCCATTACTTAACCAAAATTAACCTGAATCGCTTTCGGCCTTGCCGCGATAGGCTCGCAAATATTCGCGCGGTGCATGGCCGGTGGTTTTCTTAAACACCCGGTTGAAGGTGACAACATTATTAAATCCAGCCTGGTAAGCGATTGACGAGAACGAATCAAAATCGCCCTTGACCATTTTTTTACACGCTTCCGTAATTCGGATTTCATTTAGAAAAGAAACATAGGTTTTTCGCGTATGCTTTTTGAAATAGCGACAAAACGCCTGTGGAGTCAGGTGTGCGATTGAAGCAATCTCCGCCAATGAAATATTTTCTGTATAATGTTGCATGGTATACTGATAAACGTCATTCATTCGTAACCCTTCCGATTCGCTGATGCTATACGGATCGGTGATTGTCGCAAGCGTTTTCCACTTCTTCATAGAGGCCATAAATTGGAGCAACTCGATGAAGCAAGCAAGTCGAAGCGCCATCGATTGCTCCGAAACCCGCAACATTGCTCGCTGTAATTGGGCGGCCATTGAGGTTGCCTGCAATCCGCCTGAAGACGTTGCCAGGAACTTTTGTACGTTTTTTAATTCGGGTAATGCGAGCACTGGACCGAATACCCCCAGTGCATCAAAGAAGAGCGATATCGACCGAACTGTTTTTAGCTTTCTTTTTTCAAAGTAGGAGGGATCGCTACGGAAGAGGTGAGGTTGATTTGGACCAAATATGTAGATATCACCGCTCTTGAAACGCTGCATGTAGTCTCCAGCGAGCAGTGTGCCTTCCCCTTCCTGGATCCAGGTTATCTGCGTTTCTTTATGACGATGAAGATGATCGTAGAAGTGCGGCAACACATCTTCCTGAACCACCACCGAATGTTCTCCCGCAACAGGAACTGTAAACTGAACAATCTTCATTTTACAAATATTACCAAAAGTTCGGAGCTTATCAAATCTCCGGGTTCATATCGGTAAAGTGTTTCAGGAACGCCGGATGATTTTGCCGTCGATATATAGCTTCATGAAATCATCTTTGAAACTTTGTCCGAGCGGGATCTCATTTTTTTGAATATAAACAAACTCATTATCAAAGGAGGAGAGATGCATGACGTTAATGATATACGATTTCGATACCCGTGCAAAGATGGATTCCGGAAGTTGTGATCCGATCGTTTTAACGTTCATCGGTGTGATGATTTTTGAATCGGTCGTATGAATAATTACATAGTCTTTCATGCCCTCTATAAAAAGGATGTCTTTAAATAGGATCTTAAAGTAGCGTCGATCTGCTTTTATGTAAACGAAATCAGCGCCGATGTTTTCAATCTCATTATTTTTATTTCCTTGTTCCAGTAACGCGAGATGACTTTCAGCCTTGTTGATCGCTTTCAGAAAGCGCTCCATTCGAATCGGTTTTACGAGATAGTCAATCGCATCCAGTTCGTAACTCTCCAATGCATATTGTGGGTATGCCGTTGTGAAAATCACCAATGGCGCATCCCGAAGGGATTTCAGAAAATCCAACCCCGTCAGCTCAGGCATATTAATATCAAGAAACATGAGATCGACCTTATTCTTTCTCAGGAAATCATTTGCCGCAAGAGCATTGCTGAACGAATCCAGCAACTGCAATGTAGCTACCGATTCGATATTCAGCTGCATTCCCTGCCTGGCTAATGGTTCATCATCAACAACGATACATTTCATATTGGTATAATGAGTTTGACAAAATAAGTCGTGTCCGTTTCGGTTTTATCTAATGAGTAGTTGTCGGGGAAAAGCAAATCGAGCCGACGGCAAATGTTTTTCAAACCAAGGCCACCAACTCCAGTGTTTTTTATGGCAGGCTTGGAATTTTCTGCTTCGAACGTCAACCGATTATTACTTATCGAGATCGAAATGTTAAGATAAGAGTATCCTGCAGTGGAAGCTCCGTGCTTTATTGCGTTTTCGACAAATGGTATAAAAAGAAAGGGAGGTAATTGAATACCCTCCAACTTTCCTTCTGTTCTTATTTGGTATTCGAAATCATCCTTACGAATTTTCTCCAATGCCAGGAGGTTTTGTAAGAACTGTACGTCTTTCGTTAAAACGATTTTCTCACGCGCGCTATCATACAGTTGATAGCGCAATAAATCAGACAAACCCAATAATACTTGCGTCGCCTTTTCAGGATCAGTCTTCATCAACACCAATAAATTATTCAGTGTATTGAAAAGAAAGTGTGGATTCACCTGGCTTTTTAGTTGTTCAAGTTCCGACTTCATGTTACTTCTCTGTATTTCATTCAGTCGCCCAACATCGAGGATCCACTTCTTGAAAACTTTCAACCCAACAACTGCACCGAGCAATACGGAACACACAGCAGCGATCTGGATAAAGTTCATGAGCGATAGTCCGATTTGTGGCATCGATCTCGGCACAATCGGCTGAATCAACTTTAGGTTTGTAAACCAGACAGAGAAGTAGATGATGACGATCAATCCAAGAAATGAAAGAAAGAAAAGGAAAATCCTGGAGCGAAATAAAAGCTTTGGTACAAGTACATATAAGAGAAAGTAAATCAGTACCATGATAATAGCGAAGGTGATCGCATCCGCCAGCAGTATATTATCACGCAAGTTTGCCGGTCGCCCTGCTGCATCACTGCCAATATCTCCTTTGAACGCTAATATAAGTCCAAGAGTAAAGAACAATAGATGACGCAGCCAACGGTACCGTGGCGATGCAATGAAATTGATCAATGGATTATTAAGCGGACCAATATGTTCTTTAGTGTCTGGCATGTCACAAATCTACTTAATCACTATCCTCAACACCTCAATTTATACGAATTGGCATTCCTGTTATACAAAACCGGGTTTCCCGGCTTTTTTAGTTTTTGAGTAGCCGTTTGAAACCAGTTTTTGCACTGTTTACGGTTTCGTATAAATATCAATGCTGTTGGTATAATTCGCTCCCAGACCGGGTTTGCGGCGATATACATTTGCTCTCGTAACGCATTAATCAAAGCAAAATAAAAAAACAAAAAAATGAAAAAGTTCACAATCGCACTTCTTGTAAGTGTTGTCACAATCGGATTCATCTCCTGTAAAAAAGAGGTCACAGGATCTGGACCGCTGGTAACCGAAAGCCGCACAGTTGTAGGTACGTTTACCGAAATCGATCTCAGTTTGTATGGTAACGTTTATTATACAAATGATACGGCACGCAGTATCCAGGTAACAGGTCAACAAAATGTGCTCGACATCCTCGAAACATTTGTATCAGGAAACAAACTGGTCATCAAATTCAAAAGCGGAAATGATTACAGAACATCAGATGACATTCGAATCCGCATTTCGGCACCGTTGATAACAAGTTTCGTAACCAATACCTCCGGTTCCATCTATGCACTGAACGGATTGCAGGCCCCAAGTATTTATACAAGGGTAAATGGTTCAGGAAGCATCTCACTTGCATCTGTAACCAGCAATTATTTCGAAGCGTACACAACCGGATCGGGTGATATATCTGTCAACCAGGGAGTAACAAGCAGCAGCAAACTGAAATCAATTGGTAGTGGACAAATAGACGTCTCAACAATGCTTTCGCATTCCGTTAATGCCAAGACTTCAGGTTCGGGATACATCAAAACACACGCACGTGATCAACTTGACGCAACCATCGAGGGAACAGGATCTATATACTACCACGGAAATCCAAATGTATCGGCACACGTATCGGGGAACGGACGAATCATCCGCTTCTGATCAACAAAACAAAATAATTATTCAACAACAAGTATCATTCATCATTACAACCTTTCATTATGAAAAAGTTTTTATTATCATCAATCGCAATTTTCGCTCTTTTCGCAGTTTCTCAATCACAAATTAAAGTCGGTCTTGTTACCGGTCGCAGCCTTGCAATTCAGGAGCGCAGTGACGCAGGAGACGAACGACTAATCTCAACAGATGCTTTTCGAGGATATCACGTCGGTTTAACTGCAGATATTCATCTTCTCGGAAACATTTATGCACAACCGCAACTATTGTATTCTCAAAAAGGAGCAAAGTTTACATCGAAAACCGGGGGTTGGGAAAAAATTACCAATCGCACCATTGAAGTTCCGTTGAATGTGGTTTACAAAGCCGACCTTCTTTTTGCAAAATTGTACGCAGGTGGTGGACCGGTGATCAATTACGGTATCGGGGGTAAATCACAACTCGATCAACAAACGACAAGACTATACAAAGGGGCTTCAAACTATCGTCGCCTGGACCTAAGTGCAAACGCAGTAGCAGGTCTCGAATTTAGAAACGGATTATTTGTAAGCGTAAATTACCAGTACGGTTTGCGGGATGTAAACAAAACATCCGTTAACGTGAAAAATAGGTCCTTTGGAGTATCAATCGGTCAAACGATAGAATGGAAGAAAAATAAAAGTTAAGCAATTTCGTGGTAGGTTTTGGTTAAGAAGACGGCGTATGCAAATACGTCGTTTTTCGTGTTTATGTTCATTCATTACAACTGTGAATATTAGTTAAGAACTGATTAATCTCGGTGCCCTGGATGAGTCGGTATGAACTTAACTTTGCGCCAATCAAAAGATATTATATGACGTTTTCGTGGAAAGGAGTTTTTCCTGCATTGCTAACACCGTTTACTGCAAACGAAGAATTAGATCTCGATATGTTTGCAAAAAACCTGGATGCTCAGCTGGCTGCGGGAGTGAATGGGATCATCCTCGGGGGAACGCTTGGTGAGGCAAGCGTGTTGACAATGCCGGAAAAGGAATCGCTGATCCGCTTCGCTGTTCGTCATGTAAAAGACCGCGTACCCGTTGTACTAAATATCGCCGAAGGCAGTACGAGAGAAGCATTGGCCCAGGCAAAGTCGGCAAAAGAATGGGGCGCATCTGCTTTAATGATGCTTCCACCGATGCGCTATAAAAGCGATCATCGCGAAACAGTCACTTATTTTAGGACTGTTGCCGATTCTACTGATATG
>JACMLR010000371.1 GCA_014379515.1 Chitinophagaceae bacterium | reverse complement strand
GAAGCGGCCGCGGAACACTATCCGATGGATCCTTTTTCCAGGGATGAGCTGCCCAAAGATTAAGCTCATAATAGTTGGAAACGATGCTGTTGGTATCGCGTTGATACTGTTCAATGAGCCGGTTATAGCGCGGTGAGCACGATTGTGAGCAACATACCAGCAGAACCGCAAAAGCATAATACTTCATGACGGCAATTTCACTAAAAGGACGAATATAATTCGTTTGTATGCAGCTAAATTCCTGCCTTCCGATAAACAGCGGAAGTGCCACGTCTACCATTCAACCTCTCGGCAAAACCGTCCGTCACATCGATAAACTTTTTTAAATTTTATTTTCATGGCATAAACAGTTGTAAATCAAAGCAACTAGCCTTCGCTTATTAGTTTAGTATGAACATTACCTTCCAAATAGAAGTACTATGTGTTGCATAGTACATTCAAATACCCTTATCTTTGTTTTGTCGCTGAAAAATACTGGAAGTGGCAGCTGAAAGAACCCTAAACATGAATATAACCTTATCCTTTTCTTTCGGCCGTTAACCCAGCTTTAAAATACAGTTTATGAATATAGAGAACACACAGAGCCAGATGCGGAAGGGAATCCTGGAATTTTGCATCTTCTCCATTATTCGCCGGGGTGAGGCCTATCCCAGTGATATCGTGGAGGAAATGCGAGGCGCTAATCTGCAGATTTTTGAAGGAACCCTCTACCCTCTTTTAACGCGTCTCAAAAATGCTGACATGCTTACCTATCGATGGGTCGAAAGCAACTCTGGTCCGCCCCGCAAATATTTTTCTTTAACTGATAAAGGTGAAATGTTTTACAGGGAACTGGACGCAACCTGGAATGAACTGGCGAATGCGGTGAATACGCTGGCAAATAAAAAGGAATCACTAACCACCACAATGTCAGCATCAAGTAACCCCGATAACCCTGAAAATCCAACCACCACCAACTAAAACCTGCCTGCCGGCAAGCAGGCTTCAACCTTAATAAAATGACAATGAAAAAGGTAATCAATATAAACTTTCAGGGCAGGGTGATTCCTATCGAGGAGACTGCTTATGAGCTGCTCAAACAATATGTCGATAGCCTCCGCCAATACTTTGCGAATGAAGAGGGTCGCGATGAGATCATCAATGATATTGAAGGTCGTATTGCCGAGCTGTTTTCCGAGCGCCTGAAAAAAGGAACGAATTGCATTACGGATGATGATGTTCGGGCAGTTGTTGCAAGCATGGGCCGTCCTGAAGATTTCGATGCACAGGAAACGGAGCTCGGAGGCGGGAGTCCGCAACAAGAGCGCAAACAACAATCGTATCAGCACTCGCAGCAGTCGCAAACTTACACAGCTGCGGGTCGCGGTCGCTTTTACAGAAATGCAGATGACAAAATTCTTGGCGGTGTTGCCAGTGGTCTGTCAAATTATCTCGGTATTGATCCGGTAATATCAAGAATCATCTTTGTAGTTTTCTTCGGGTTCTTATTCTGGGTATACATCCTACTGTGGATCATTGTTCCTTCAAAATCTGTACAGTCAAACATCACAAAACGTTTGTACCGCAGTTCTGAAAACAAAGTGATCGGAGGAGTTGCCGGCGGACTCGCTGCATACTTCAATGTAGATACCTGGATTCCGCGTTTAATATTTGGATTGCCAATAATCGTTGGATTAGTATCAAGTCCTTTCGGTATGTGGTGGAATGATTGGGATTTCTGGGGTGGTCCGCGCGTACTGACCGGATCGTTGAGTGTAACACTTGCAATTACCTATGTAATATTATGGATTGCGCTTCCCGTTGCTGTTACTGCATCGGAGAAGCTTGAAATGAGAGGTGAGAAAGTTGACTTAAATAGCATTCGAAATACAGTTAAGGAAGACCTCGGTAGCTTTCGTACGAAAGCACAGAATTGGGGAAACGAATTAAAAGAAACTGCTGAAAATTTGGGCGAACGTGCGAAAACATTTGGTCAAACAGCCGGACAGTCAGCTAAAACCTGGGCAACCACTGAGGCTGCGCCAGTTGCGCGAAGTGCTGGAAGTGGCGCAGGTCATGTAATCGGTGTTCTTTTCAAGGCCTTCTTTCTTTTTGTTGGTGGAATTATCGCTCTAACAGTTCTGGGTGTAATGGCCGCGGTATTCGGTGCCGGAGTTGTTGTAATGCCATTCAAAGGTTTTTTCCTGGAAGGCGCACTACAGAATACGATGGCCTGGAGCACATTGTTATTTTTCTTCGGCGTGCCGATCCTTGCATTCCTTGTTTGGATCATTCGTAAAATAGCAGGCGCGAAAAAGAATCATTATATCGCTTATGTATTTGCAGTGCTTTGGATTGTCGGTTTGATCAGTTTCATCACGCTGATTTCAGGGATCGAACGCAACTTCCGCGGTGGTGCAAAAGTTCAAAGCGATATCACACTGAATCCGGTTAAAGATCGGTTGACCGTTAAGGTTACAGACTCTAAGGTTCGGTACTATGGTGGATGGCCACACGATTTCGGCGACGGAGTTCGCTTCACAGACGATAGCCTCGAACTTTCAAACGTTCGATTGAAGATCGAGAAAAGCCCTGACTCTGCTTATCATGCAAATTTTATCAAATTCAGTAACGGACGTACCGATGGGCAGGCAGAGAACCTCGCAAGAACAACGTCGTATAATGTTACTCAATGGGATAGTATTCTGTATCTCGATAAAGGATTCTCGATACCTCGCGGCGCTAAGTTTCGCAATCAGCATATCCTTGTTTCGGTAAAAGTCCCAATTGGCAAACGCATCATTATCGATAGGAGCGTGAATCGTAAACTCAATCGTTGGTTCTCGCTCGGATCTGACGGAAGATACTGGCGTGATTGGGAATGGGAGAATGACGGCTACTGGGTTACAGGCGATCATAACAGGGACATAGAATATATTATGACTCCAGGTGGTATCGAACGTGTAGAGGATCTTGATGCTGACGAACTTAGTAGAGGGCGCTACAAAATGAAGCCGAATGAAAACGATCGCCGAAATGATGATGAGAGGATCGATCAACAGCAACGCGATGATCGCGGCGATGACAAAAAATATAAATATAAAAGCGATACAACAGCCCCAAGACAAGATACAACCACAGTTAGAACTACCGCGATGTATAATGGAGCGGAGATGAGCAAAGAAGAGTATAGCCATGAAAAAACTTCTTCAGGTATGCGCCACTCCCTCTTTATACTGGGTAGAATGTTTCAACTATAAATACCCGCCGTCATGCCGCAAGGGCGGCTCCTGGCGGGGTTGAAGTTGGAACAAAAGAGTCCTGCTTTTGCGGGGCTCTTTTTTTTTTGCATGAACAACCAATCAATTTCAAAGTGCAAAATCATAAGCAGATATTATCGCGCCGTTTTTTCTTCTCCGCTTTTACAAAAGAATTTAACTTGGCGGCAAATGTCGACCATGCTATGTGCTGATCTGTCAATTTTGCAATGTCCTGTTACCCGGCAATCACTGTCACAGGCATCCGCAATGCAGATCGAAGCCGCCAATGAGTCTATTGGAAAGATTCAAACGCAATTCGTGGCTGGACTTGTGAATGAAGACGGAAGTTGTTTTTTCCCTATATCAGATGAAATTTATTATCTCCACCCTCATTATTCCATTCCACTGAAATCAACTGGAAAAAAAGAGGAAGTGGAATTTGACAAGGAAAGGATCTTTACTTATTTCAATAGCATCCATTACCAGGAATTCGATGGTAGAAAAATATATGATGACGATGATCAGTTTGTAGACTTCCGCGATTTTTTGCTGGCATACACGCGCCACGGTTTTTACAATTGCCGTCAATACATTGATGCATCCGGGAAATATTTTGTTGATGCTGCTTGTGGACCAGTTGCCTATAAAGAATATGTACAACTTGCAGAAGGATATGAATGCCGGATATGTATTGACCTATCTGTGAACGCGCTGAAAATGGCGCAACAAAATCTCAAGATAAATAATCAGCCTGCAATTTTCATTTGTGGTGACCTCACCTCGTTGCCATTGAAAGATGAAACTGCAGATGCAGTCATTTGCCAGCACGCTCTTTTTCATGTACAAAAAAAATTGCAACTGACTGTTCTGAATGAGTTAGTTCGAATCGCTGCAACTGAAAAGAAGATTGCCATCGTTTACGATTGGTTCTATCATTCGTGGATGATGAACATAGCACTGGGTCCCTATCAACTCTACCGGATTTTGCGCCACTGGGTTGGGAAAGTATATGCCCGCGCATTGAAAAAAAACAAACTGTATTTCTTCGCTCATTCTCCTGCATGGTTTCGCAAAAATCATCCTGGCACATCCATCCAGTTTTATGTTTGGCGAAGCATCAATATTCATTTCTCACATTTTTATCTTCACCCGCGACTTGGCGGTGCTCGTTTTATCCGGTACATCTGGAAGATGGAAGAGCGTTACCCGGAAAAGATGGGACGCCTTGGAGAATATCCAATTATTGTAATCAAAAAATAATTAGACGCTTACATTTGCAATCCGACCAGGTTTAAATTACAGAATATGAAGAATACGCCTTTTACACAGAAACATATAGCGCTGGGAGCTAAAATGGCTCCGTTTGCTGGTT
>JACMLR010000370.1 GCA_014379515.1 Chitinophagaceae bacterium | reverse complement strand
TTGAAAAACTTGCCTGACTTCCCCACGCACTTTTACCACCCGTTAAACTGACCCAGCTTTTTCCGTTAAACCCTTCGAAATCATTTTTGCCATTATTCCAACGTATGGTTCCGGCAGTTGCGGCTGCAGTTGTTCCAATTTTTATCGCGCCATTGACTTCAAGTTTCTCTGTGGGAGTATTTGTACCGATGCCGACATTCTGGCTACTTGTTTGAATCGTAATCAGCGCAGCAATTATTAGCAGGAGAATCAATTTCATGTTTTCGGTTTAGACTCAAAAGTATTCGCGGTGCATCTCTGCACAACTTGTGATTGAGTGAAGGGAATGAATACTGAGCCTTTGGTAAATAATTATATTGGCATGAAATAAAAAAAGCCCGCAATTGCGGGCCTGGTGACATTCATATTAATGAAGATTCTATTTAGTATTGACACCTGCGACGAGATCAGGCACTTCCTGTTCTCCATAAAAAATGTATTTGTTTCTTGCGAGCGCGGTTTGTACCATTTCATCAGCACCGGAAGATGCACCACCAATTCGCAATACGGCATCGCAACGATCGATTAGTTTTATTGCAACAGGATGAAAGATTTCGTTGAAAATTTCATCGCCAATTTTTTTGGAGCCGGCCGCTTCAATCAGGGGCAAAGCAAACCATTCCCCCAATACCGGCAGGTGGCCCTTTCGATATATACGCAACGCGCATGACATCATGAGATTGACATTATTTGCAATTAACGCTGGATCGTCATTCGTGCCAGAACGATAGGGTCCAGCAACAAGGATCATCATCGATTTCTCAATCTTCATCTCTTTATATTTAATTGAAAATAACAAAAAAGCGGCCATGTGGCCGCTCATACCCTCAAACACTGCGACGAAAAACTATTTGTCGTTTTTAACGAGATAAAATTTTCCATCCTCCGAACCTGTGTTTTCCCAGGTGCCGGTGATCCTGAGTTCAGTTTTATTAATAATTCCTTTAACAGTAACGGTGCCGCCGACAGGAATAAAAGTATAAGATGCATTAAACTCATTTCCGCTAACTGACCATGTTCCTTTTGCAGAAACATTACCGTTGAAAGCGATTCGTTCAATTACACCACCTTTTTTAATATCGACCAGGTAAAAACCATCTGGTTCACCCGGTCCATTTCCGATCTTCCCAGTCCAACCACCTTCGATTTTAAAAGCTGGCTCAGCTTTATCTTTTTTACAGGATACAATTGTTGAAATAACAAGCAATGCAAAGAACAAACGTGACGCTAATTTCATCTGTGAAAGGTTTAATAGTTAATGATTATCGATCTTGTAAAATTACTCTCATGTACAGCCGAAAATAAATATTATGAGTAGATGGAGATTTTATTGAGTAGTTCGGCAGTAACCTCGTCTTGTCGCTATGGTTTGACATAAGGAGGCAGTTCCTTTTAGAGAACTGCCCCGTGTGCATGTATTTATTTTAGTTATTTTTTAGCCATTTCCCACATCCCACCGTCTGTTACACTATTTCCAAATCCCCAATTTCCCAGTATTTTTTTGACAGAAGCATTATACGATCCTATTACCGAATACTTGTTGCCAACGGGCGCAAGTATATTGATTGTATAGCCATCGATCAGGTTGTTCTCAATATCCCATGTTCCAACTCCCTTCACTTCGCCAGTTTGAGTAAGCTCTTCGAGTACACCATTTGCTTTGAAGTTGAAGCTGAAAAATGAAGACGGAGCTGCGTTGCCGTTACCGAATTTGCCAACCCAAACACCTTCAATCGACGCAGGTGTAACAGGAGGATTGTCGTTATCTTTTTTGCATGAGCTAATTGATGCAACCAGAAAAAAAACGATACTAAGTAATTTGATGAATTTCATCTTGATAAGTTTTAACGATTAATGATAATTGCTGTGCTGCGCAAAACTATCATCAATCGCTTCCTTATAATTATAACCTTGAGCTAGTGGCAATTTTATTGAGTACAATACATGATGCAGTTATCCAACATGCATTATCAGGAGTGAAGTCACGAGAAGAATTGTTGCTATTGCGGTTCCGGCGAATGGAATACTAAACCAATATTTTCTTGCAATGACTACGTAGAAAATCATAGTGGCCAGTATTGTAATCTGAAGGAATAATGAATTAACGATTAAGTCGTACTGAATCAAACCAAAATAGATAGTCATGATGCCGATGAACATGACGCCGGAGCTATGGCTTGCATTAAATCCTATCCAGACTTTCCAGTGGGTAGTTTCCCGCGTGATTGTTATGAAGGATCGTTTCATTTCGTCAATCATGGACGGATCGCGGGGATAAAGTTTGCTCCCGAAAAAAGTATACACGAGATGAATTGTGCCCAACACAATAAACGGGATACCTGCAGCAATCCATAGATATTGTGCTATCATATATTTCAGTTTTACCAGTTAGAATTTTTCGAACAGCTCCATAAATTCCTGGCGGCGGGAGCGAGAAATACTGACTGTAACTCCATCCTGCATCACAACATAACCGCCATCACCACGGACATACTTGGAAATATGATTCAGGTTGATGAGGTACGAATTATGGATACGGTAAAAATCCGGCCCGCTTAGCGCCTCGTCAATATCTTTCAGAACTTTCGAAACAAGGATCTTCTTTCCTCCTTTCAGCACCACCGATGTATAATTGCTATCAGCTGTGCAATATAAGATGTCGGACGTAGTAACGAATAGTAATCCATCCCCTGTAGTGAGGGCAATTCGACTTGCTGTAGGTTTTTGCGTATTGCGAATGCCTTGCATTAGCAATTCGAGTTGCTCCCTGCTTGGGCTAACTTTTTTATCCTCGATTCTTCGGATTGTTTCTTTCAAATCATCCGGATCGACCGGCTTTAGCAAATAATTTAAGGCGCTATACTTAAACGCTTTTATCGCAAATTGATCGTATGCCGTACAGAATACCACATCAAAATTCAATTTGTCAAATTTCTCGAGCATATCAAATCCATTCATGTGAGGCATTTCGATATCAAGAAACACTACATCGGGTTTATATTTATTGATTGCCTCAATACCTAGCTCTGCTGAATTGCACATGGCTTGAATTTTCACTTGCGGGCAATAGGTCTTCAGCAACCACTCCATCATCTCGAGGCTATTGCTTTCGTCATCGATCATTATACAGGTAATCATAAAAAAAATTTAAACAGGAATATTCAAAATTACTTTTGTACCAATTGCCAGCCTGCTCCCATTTTCACCAGCGTACATATCAATGATCTCGACGCTTGCATTCAATTGCGCATGCTTATTTAATAAGGATAAGCGGCTTTCAGTAAGTTTCATCCCAAGCGATTTTTTTGTTGTTGCGGTTTTGCTTCGCATATCGCGGGCTTTCTCTCTTCCAACTCCGTCGTCCTGTATAACACACTGTAACATTCCCTCAACAAGCATCGACACATTTATTTGCAAGTGACCGGAGCTTTGCTTATGCAACAGACCGTGCCATATCGCATTCTCAACATATGGCTGAATAATTAACGGAGGTACCTCAACGCTATCAGTGCTGATTCCAGGGTCAATCGTAATGGCATAGGTGAATTTTTTATCGAACCTCAATGATTCCATATCTATGTATAGCTTGAGCGCTTCAAGCTCGTTCGACAACATCACATTCTTCGTATTCGAATTATCAAGGATAAGCCTGATAAGCTTCGCAAATTTTGTAAGGTAAAGCGACGCAGTTGCCTGGTCGCTTTTGACGATATATCGGTTGATTGAATTGAGACAATTGAAAATAAAATGCGGGTTCATCTGTGCACGCAAAGCCTGCATCTCCACTTCCGACATCTTTTGCTGTGTATCCATGAGTATTCGTTCCGCCTCTCTTTTCTCCGCTTCGGCGTGAGCCTTAACAATCTTATTAGCACACAAGGACGCAATTGTTGTAAGGATCGACAAGTGTCGTTGAGTAAAGAACGCTTTTTTTGAGTGCTCGCAGTCAATCACCCCAAAAATGCGATTGTCAGCGATAATAGGAACCGCGATTTCTGAATAACGTATTTCGTCGTCCACGATATATCTCGGATCGAGTGATGTGTCAGCAATATTTTCTGGTCTGCCAGTTGTGGCTACAGAACCAACAATGCCTTTACCGACAGGAATTTCAATTGGGCTTGCAATGGTATAATGTTGTGGGCTTTTCGGTCCATAAGCCGCCTTTTGTACAAGAACTTCCCGTTGCTCATCGATTAAATAAATAACACAATCCTGGAAATGCAATCGGCCGATACAGTTTTTAGCCACATCCCAAAGAATTGAATCAACTGTTTGCTGCTCATTCAAACTCGTTGCAAAATAATTGATCGCCTGTTCGGTCTCCAAAGCTTCACGTTGCTGCCGGATTTTCCGCTGTCGGTTTCGGACAAATGCAAAAGCAGCAGCAACTACTGCGAAAATACTTAACACGATAAACCACCACCGTTGCCAAATCGGTGCAACAATATCAATTGTAATTGTGTTGTTTGAATCAATCCAATTCACTCCATCGATGCTCGCCTTAACACGAAAAACATAAGTGCCCGCAGGAAGTGATGAATATCTTGCTTCGCGAATATCTGTACCTGTTTGCCAGGCTTTTTCATACCCATAAAGAATGTATTTATAGAATACCTTTTTTGACCCTTTTAGATTGATGGCTGTAAATCGAAGAATGACGCTATTGTCTGCATAATTAAGAGACAGCTCCTCATTCCCGCTAAGGTTTCTTGAGGAATCACCCATGTCCGCGCGGTAAATATTAACCTTGAGTACGGATGGATGTGTTGCCAATTTATCCGGGTAGAAATAGTTGATCCCCGCCCTGGCACCCCAAAACATTTCTCCATTTTTGGTTTTCCAAAAACTCCCGATTCGATATCCGTCCGCCGTCAATCCGACATTCTCGTCAAAAAAATCCATTCGCTCGGTGCCAGGATCGAAACGAATAATACATTTTCCATTTGCGATCCACATATTACCACGCTCATCTTCCAGCGTTCCAGCGACATAGTCGTACCGCAAGCCTTCTTTCTTTCCGTACTTTTTAATTGTTCCATCTCTCATCACGATATTAAATCCTGCGAACGATCCGATATAAGCGTTATCCTTGCGATCGAAGTATACGGTGAAACAGCGATTGCTTGACAACCCATCAGCATTCGTTAGATGACGAACAGAATCTGTTTTACGATCATACAGGTACATACCATTGTGAGTAGCCAACCAAACAATTCCATTCGCATCTTCTGCAATGGCGTTTACTCTTCTCCCTGAAAGTTGCTTTAGCGCTGGATGATTTGTATATGGATTGATTTTAAACGTTATTGGATTCACCGTGTAGAAGCCTGCATTTGTTGCCACCCATATCAACCCATCGGAGCCTTTTGTGAGGTCGAGAACAATATTACTTTTTGCTGCGGGACCAAGGGTAGTATCAATTTTGATTCGCGTGAATACACCGGTTTCTTCATTAAGCAATGAAATTCCTTCTCCAAGCGCACTGACCCAAACACGGTCAGCATCATCCGTGCATATCGCTCGAATCTCAATGCTTTGTGCCCCTGTGAAAATGGGCTGGGGGGAGTAGTAAAAGAAAAACTTCGTCCGGTTATTTTCTTTATCCCAACGAATCACCCGTTCGAGTGCGCCAATCCAAATTGTTCCTTTCGAATCTTCTGTGACATCGCTAATATAGTTATCGTAATAATTGCCATTCTCATCGCCGAACACTTTTGTGTAACCTGCCTGTTTGTTATATACATTGAATATGCTCACGCCCGCGGTACTCGTTCCAACTATCATATCTCCATTGGTGCCTCCAAGCACGCGCCAGGTGATATTACCTGCGATTGATCTTGGATTGATCGGATCATGGAGATAGGACGTCATCTTTCCATCTTTGTCGATGGTGGTTATTCCCGAGAAGCCGGTGCCGACAAGAAGATCGCCGTTTGGTGCCTTACGAACTTCGGTAACGGTGGAGCTTATTCGCTTTTTATTCAGCTCACTTGTAAGCTGGTATTTTCGACGCACCTTTTTCGTTCGGATGTCCACGATTTGGACGACGCCATCTTGCTGGCCAATCGCTAATTCGTATTCACTGTAACGACAAAGACTAACAACTTCTTTGAACGGTTGATCGTAAATGATTTGCTTCGTTCCATAATCAAGTATTAATACAAGACTATCAGTGGAATAAATAATTTTATTTTCCTCGAAGGGCTCTGCATCGTTGAATCGACGGTACTGCAATATTTCCGGTATCCAACTCAATCGTTCCCAATCCTGCTTTTGTTCATTGAAATAATACTGACCGAGACTTGTGTACAAGACCGGGCCATAAACTTTCGTGTCCATTATGGTTCGGCTTGCGAAGTTGCTGACAGTATCATTAATTACAACGCGGTGAAAGTTTCGCTTCTCGTCTACCCATGTGATCCCTTCTGCAGTCCCTAACCAAATACGGTTGCGGCTATCACAGGTGAGGTGAATGACATTGTTTGCTGCCATTTCCGGATGATCATCTTTTTTATACGTCGTAACCGAATAGCCATCGAAAATATTGAGCCCGTCAACCGTACCAACCCAGAGAAAACCGTTTTTGTCTATGGCGAGCGATTGAACACTGTTCTCGGAAAGTCCGTTTGATGTATTGAGGTGAGAGAACGCGGCGTATTGAGCCTGCAATGAGCAATTGCTCAAGATGAAAAAGAGCCCGAAAAGGTATGTTAGTTTGAGTGGCATGTAGTTCCGCCAGAGATGGTCGTTCCAGCAGTATGAACTTAGCGCTAAAAAGGGAATAGGCCCAAATTTTTGAGTGAATGGCAGCTTCAATGAGTGGATGGTAGGCAATGAATTGCTGGCAAAAGATGGAGACAGTGGTAGGTTTATTCGGATGCGGAACGGGCAATATTGTGAATGAAGGCGGCTTTCAAAAGGCTTTAGATGTTGGGGAACGACGAGATAGTATAATTGCATAGAAAATAAGCCAGGCTTATAAACTACGGCTATGTGTTCTTGTTTCTACCGAGGGTGGAGCCGATAATTGTATGTTGTTCGTTTGATCCTTTGAATAAAGGTTTTTAGCCAATGTGCATGCGATCCAGGAAAGTTAAAGCGCGATCTTAGCCACGTTTTTTTCCGTTCAGGTTTCCATTTCTTCTCATTGGTGCGACTCGTTCGAAACCGATATTTACAATTCAATTTTCCAAACCGGGATCCGCGGAATTCCGATTATCATGTAAGGGATGGTTGCTCAATTTTGTGAGATATTTTTTGTTTTTTTTAAAATAGAAGCAAAAAATAATGATACTTCTTGCAAACGCGACAACATGGTGGTTGGAAGGAGGGGGAGGGAGGGCCCGCAGGGGGAAAGGCCAGT
>JACMLR010000369.1 GCA_014379515.1 Chitinophagaceae bacterium | reverse complement strand
TATGATTTTTTTAAAGATTGGGCCGGTCCCGATATGACTCGTATCAAATGGCCAAATGATTTGTACTGGCAGGACAGAAAGGCAGGGGGAATTCTGATTGAATCTATTTCCGGTAGTGCCGGACCTGATAAAAGTCTCCTGTTTGCTGTCGGAATTGGAATCAACATTAATCAAACCATATTCGATCCAAAGGTTCGAAATCCTGTTTCACTCAAGCAAATAACCGGTAAAACCTATGACATTGTCGAGCTAGGCAAGACACTTTGCAAGCATCTCGAGAAATGGTATCATGCTCCCGTAGAAGATGTGCATGCAGCCTATAATGCAGTACTTTTTCGGCGTGGGGGGCGTGTCCGTTTAAGAAAAGATTTGATTGTTTTTGACACAACGATCGTGGGAGTTTCTCCCTCGGGTCATCTAGTGACCCAGGATCCCCTGGAACGAGAATTTTTGAACGGCGAAGTGGAGTGGTTACTGGATCCACCGTCTCCGATACAATAGTGTGGCAGTTGGCTCTTAGCGGTTTCGATTTAGACTGAAAACTCTTGACAAATTAAATCCGAATCTTATTTCTCCCTTCCAAAACTCACCGGTAGTGTTGGTTACAAATTCCTTTTCGTTCATTCCTTCCGAGTTAGAGAAATGTAGTTGGAAAACGTGTCCGCCTGTTTCGATATCGATCCCGATCGACAATGGATCGTAAGTACCGAATTGTTCACCAGCCAATACGGGATGGTAGTCGAGTACTAATGCCATTCTTTTACTAACCTTCAACCGGCTGCCGATTCCTAAAGCGAAAGTATTGTTGCTGTTAATGTCGGTGTCGATAAGATTGCGATGCACGAGCAATGGAGCAAGCTGAAGACTGAATCGTTCACTGAATTTTCGCCCGATAATTATTTCATGATAATAACCTAAACGCGAAGAAAAATAATTTTTGCGATCGGGCACTGCCCATTTCAGCGTGTTTAACGTCATTCCGCTAATCCACACAACTGAAACAGGTGAACCGCCGGCACCTGTTGCCTGGCGTATCGGTCGCCATTTAAAAAAGCCGTCCAGCTCTTTTTTCAAAGTGCTGCGGCCAATTCCAATTGTAAGATTATTTGTTATGCCATAATCGAAACCCATTCTCATTCTTGCTTCATCCAAACCAAAAAGATTGCTGATGCCATCGTTTACATAACCGAATCGATGAAGAATTCGAAAATCAAGAACATTTTTGCCGATGAGTTCCATCGAATGCCCATTAATTATCCGCGAGGATTTAAATGCGGCTGTAACATACTGTTTCTCGTTGCTTTGGTTTGTCACGCCTTTCAATAAATCTGTTGTGTCTGTTTGTGCCTTTGCGATATAATTGGAGAGCAACAGGCACGTGAACAATACTGTTAGTGTCAATCTCATGGTAAAAAAATATGAAGGTTAGTTTTTGAGTGGTTCGAGTGGACAGTTGACGGTGATACGGACATTGTTTGATACTTTATCCTTTACAAGTGCGGGGATACTTATCTTATAATCGGCAAGTAGAATATTAAAGATGGTTGATGCCGTCACTTTACCGCCTGTTACCTTTACTGTTCCTTGCGATTGAATGTCCCGGCTTTCCCCATGGATGGTCAATTTCCCTGTGACAGTTGCGGTATACGAACCATCTTTCGAATAATTGATGTCGGCATTGTTAACGATTTGTCCTTTGAATTCTGCTTTCGGAAATTTCGTGCTTTCAACATAGTTCTCATTGAAATGTTCTTGCATAAGCGCCTTCCGAAATTCGAAGCCACGCATCAATACAGCAAACTGCACCTGACCCGATTTAGTATCGAGCACACAAGTGACATTTTTATTGCTGGCTTCAATCGTTTCCATTGGAGCTTCCGAATAAAAACTGATGTTCCCGTTCTTCGTAAAAACTCTTTCCTGGGCATGAAGAATGCCCGAGCAAAATATAAACAACAGGAGTATCAAACTTTTTTGTTTCATAATTGCTTTCTTTTTATTTCCGGGCTATCGAGAACGCAAAAATTCATTTCAATGTCTGCGCCAATGCCTAATTCATCAGCCTTGTAGCCGGTAAAATTCCCTTTCACTTTTACTTCCATCCCACGGGTTACGCTTTCTTTATTCAAACCAAACGTACTATCGACTGTACATCGAACGGCTGACAAACTGGTTGAATCCCCTAACACCAGTATTAATTGACCTCCGTCGTCTTCGATAGTTTCCTTGATGGTTCCTGTGACTGCTACTATAACATCAAGACCAGAATACTTTTGATCCGCGGCCTGCTGATTCAAACGAAACTCATCGAGTATCGCCAGGGCTGTCGTTTGGAATTTCGGTGCCTGGCTGATTGTTTCTTTCCGCTGCCTGTTGTACTCCCTGTACATCCCAAAGGCGGCAACGATCAACAGTAGTAATACTGTCAGCCAGATGTATTTTTTCTTCATAATTAATTATTGGGAGCGCCGCTATCCACCCAGCAACTGATCAACTTTATTTGTTCCTGGCTCAATGACAATCCCTGGGGCATCGCACCACTTACCACTTGCGCCTTTATTATTGCCGCTTTATTTTTTACCTGGGTAAAATTGATAAACGGTCCGCCTTTGTTTCCCGAAGCTGCGTCGTGACATCCGGGAATAGCACAACTGGATTGAATGATGGGCGCGATATCCGCTGCATATTCAGCATTAAGCGTATTGCAGTCAGTGATGCTGGGATATAAAAGATCTTCTCTATCATTATAACAACTCCCAAAGAGTACCAATAGAATGAGACCTGCTGACATTTTTCGAATCATAATTTGTAATTGTTTCCGGTTCACTGTCCCTACGCAAAATTCTCATTTCAGGTTGCCAAGAAAAACCCCGCCCTGGAAAGAGCGGGGACCAAACCCTAAAACTAAAATAACCTATGAGATCGAAAGTGCTTTTCGCACTAACATCAGTGATACGTAGATTTCACATTTAAAGTTTCTATGAAATCAAAGTTTGTTGACAGTCTTAACTTTTTCTTTCTTCATTTCACGCGCCATACCACTGCCATTGATTAGCACAGTCAATTTCACCTTTGCATTTTCAACTACAAAAAGGTAGTTAAGTTCACCATGAAGGACCAGCTCCATTGACTCGCGTGTTTCAAAACCGCTGTACTCATCGATCAGTGTTTGATTAACAGTAAACGGAAGTTTGTCAATAGCGATCGTGCGGGCAGTTGCGATGATACCACCATCAACATCAACATAAGCGATCATAGTTTCTGCGTGGTACACGAAGCGAACGATATACAATCCTTCCGAACTCATGTTAGACCATACAGTATATTGAGCTGACGGAAATTTTTTATTGAACTCCTGTTTGATGTGTGGATTTACATTGTCTTTTATTGGCTCATTCGAACTGTTCGCCATTGTAAAAAATGTACTGAGTAATAATGCCGCTGCTACTAGAATCTGTTTCATAAATTGTTTGTTTAAATATTTTTTGTTTTTGATGACATTGCAAAGATGCCTTCTTACACATCCGCATTCAATCCCCGAACGATGGACATTTCATCACCACATCTGGGTAACCAGCTAAATAAAGAAAGCCCTCTGGAAAGAGGGCTCGATAACCAAAAACTAACTGTCTATGAGAAAACTGAGTTCTAATATTTTCGTGACGAACTGATGCTCATGTCCGAATGTGCCCACGCTTTATCAAATCTTTTCTTTACGCTCTCGGCTTCCAATTTTTTATGTTGTCCTTCAAGACTTTTGTACAACCCCATCAGCGCCCATCCATTTTCACGATAGATGAAAAGATCTTCTTCGTACGTTTTTTCAGCCTCTTCAAACCTGCCAGCCTGCAATAGTGCATGACCCAAACTATGTCGTACGGAAAAGAACCAATCGGGAGGTTCCTGGTACATCAGCTTATCTTCCAGCGCTACTGCCTTCCTAAATGCGACGAATGATTCTTCAAAAAGCTTTTTGTGCATTGCTATTTCGCCTGTTAAAGTGTGCGTTGCGATATTGACAAGATCTGCGGCACTATTGATATCCCATATCAATTGTTTTGTCAGGATTTCGTTTTCGGAAATCTCTTTTAATTGCCTCAATTCGAATTCTGCATCGTTGAATCTTCCTTTTGCTGCGTATGCCATTCCACGGGCATAGTGCCATATCGCAGAAGGATACACCAATGCTTCAGCCGGCTTTTCGAGTTGAAAAATATCATCCCAGCGACCCATCTGAACCAACACATACCACGGTATTATATAGTAATGTTGAATTGAAACATTTTCGGCAAGCATCGAACCTTCCGCTTTTCGATTAACCATCCATGCTGCATCAAGTGCTTTCTTACTGTTTCCTTCAAAAAAGGCACATGCAGCAAGAAAATGAATATTATGTGGATAGTACATCAATGGATAAGCACCCTGCACTTTGCATTGTGCTACATATGTGCTATCAGCAACCGTTGCGGCTTCAGTAACCAAAACCCCTTTATGATAATCGCCGGTTCTTATATAGATGTGTGCCGGCATATGTACAAGATGACCCGCAGCCGGTAATGCATCCGCAAGCAGGTTCGCTGACGGAAGGCCCTTTTCAGGAGTGGCAGAAGCTTCAATTGCATGGATGTATGAGTGGTTCATTCCCGGATGGGTTGGAAATTTTTTCAACCCATTTTCAAGGACGGCTAAAATTTTTGGCGTCCAGGGTTGTGCTGTTCCATTTCTCAACCAAAGATTCCATGCGTGTTCGTTCATTAAAGCATCAGCATACAATTCTATTATCTCAGGATCTTCTGGAAACGTTTCATAAACTTCTTTCATCGCGTCAGCATACGCTGTATTATACGATGTCATATCGGTAACATCTTCTTTAGGAAAACGTTTTGCGAGTGCTGCTATCAGTGCTTTTTCTTTTGAAGAAACAGAAGATGAAAATATGATTGCCTTGTTCATAGCAGCATTGATGTCTGCCAGGCTAGCCGGATTGAGGGCGGCATTATAATTTGGCCCGAGAATCATTGCCAAACCCCAGTACGCCATTGCGAAAGTGGAATCGTGGCGAATAGCTGCCTTAAACGACCTTCCGGCTTCGCCATGATTGAACGCATACATCAGTGTCAATCCCTGGTCAAAGTATTGCTGCGCTTTTTTATTCTTTGTTGTTACGTTGAAATGAAGTTTGCCGAGTCCCGAAAAAATTGGAGCGTTGGCTTCATTCATCTTCGCAGGATCAAATGATGGTGCGCAATAAACAGTTGGTGGCCGCGATGGCAAATCATTTGAAGATTTCTTCCACGCCATAATTATCCCAACTATGAACAATCCACAAAAAAGAATAGCTGACTTCATATCTTAAGGTTTAGGTCAATTCGAATGCAAAAATGAACATTGAATACTGATTTTGAAATACCCCCTACTGGTAGCAGCATCACCAAAAATGGTGATAGTTCAGATTATTCCTTTTTCACAGAATAAAATAGATTTCGCTTTTCCGTTGATTGAAATCGATTGTTGGAAAATCGAACAGCTTTCTGAATCGCTGCTTTAGTAAATCTAATATTTTCATTGAAGATGATTAATTGAATTATAATCCCTGGCGCTCCGGTGGTTGCAGAAAAGATTCAGTTGCTTTCTTTTTTTATTTATCAATGAAATTCTCAAGATCCTTGACGAATCGCTCTGGTTGCTCCCAGTGTAAAGCATGCCCGGTACCAGGATAAATCAGGAGCTTCGCACCTCTAATGGATTTCAGTAACTCGTCCTGCTCTTTCCGTTGACAAAAGGAATCCTTCTCGCCCCAAACAATGAGGGTTGGGATATTGATTTTGCTAAGCTCGTTCGTATAATTTGCTTTTATGAGTTCTGCGAGAGCGCTTTTCCACACATGGACTGGAACTTTCCGACTTTCGTTAACGACGGTGTTGAAATATTTGGAGGAAATAGGATGTACAATGGTTGAAGATTGAAATTCAGCGGCAAAAGCTGAATCTACCGGTTGATCAAATTTTTGAACGATGCTGTTGAATTCTTTTACTGGTTCATTGTCCGTAAAATTGGCGGCCGATGAAACAATCACCATCGATTTTGCCAATAGAGGGTAATCAAGTACGAATCGCTGCGCGATGACTCCACCCATCGAATGCCCAACAATAATTACTGGACCGAGATTAAGTTGCTTTACAAAACTAGCAACATCCGCTGCTAATCCTTCCGGTTGATAACCGGTCAGTGTTCTGTCTGAGTTTCCATGCCCCCGTAAAGAGATTGCAAATGCGTGGTATTTTTTTGGTAGATGATTTAGTACATAGTCAAAGGAATGCCAGGAGTCCGTATACCCATGAAGGAATATAACGGGAACTCCCAGCCGGTTTCCTTGCTCCACATAATTCAGTTTTACATTATTCGAAAGTTCAATTGTTTTTTCTTGTCGATCCAATGGCATTAAAAATAAAATGTGCGCCTGTGCAAACAAGCCATTGGCAAAGGTCATTAGCGAAAAAAGAACGACTAATTTTTTCATGATTATACTGGTTGTAAATGATGATGCAAACTTCAGCTATGTTGAGCCTGCTAACAATCACCAAAGAGGTAAGAACCGTGACCGGTATCGGTCACGGTTCGACTATTATTATTTCTGTAATGGTTTCAAATGGTGATCAACGATCCAATTACCCACGTTTGTTCCAAGGGCTTGACCAGCCTTGCAAGAAAAACGGAAATGGATTCCTGCCATCACGCGAGAGTCTGCATTCTCATTTGCTGCCTGGCTGAAACTAGAGAAGCTACGTGTTGCAGTTGGTGGAACCGAAGTGAACGATGTAAATGTAAAGTTGGTATTGTCGCCAAGAATCCTGGCCAACACTGTTGCGCCTGCATTGCCTAATGCACTATGAGTAGATGGATAGTCTGGTACTGGCGGAGTGATTTCAGACGATTCCCACTGTACATCTGCTGCAGTATTATCGTTACCATCAATTGCTGCTCCGCGAATAGCGGTGAACGGTCTCCAAAAATTATAATGATATTTTGAATCCCATCCTGCAACATAGGAGTCAGAGATTGCCATATCAACCAATGCAAACAATCTCGCAGCATCAAGAAGATTTAATTTTTTCTGAACTGTAACCACGCGGGCTATTCGATTCCATCCGGCTTCTGATCCCTCATACCAAAACTTTGCATAAAAGCTTTGCTCCTGCGTGCGCGTTGCACTATTTAACTTACCCACTTCCTTTACCTCATTGTAACCGGCCGCATATGCTTCGCTTGTAAGCGCTGGTGGCGGCACTGATCTAAACTGATCCTTTGTCTGCAGACCGAACAATTTCAAGTTCTGCCAGTGTGGTGCGAACGCAAACGTGAATGGTGGTACTGTTTGATACACACCTGGTGTTGCTGATGGTGGAATGATTCCGACAATGTCACCAACCGAACCATCATTAACACGATTTGCGATGATGGAAATTGCAACAGACTTTCCTAATTGTATCCCATGATCCTTTGCAGCGCCATTTGCAACTGTTGCAAGAGAAGCACTGAGAGCAGAATCAAGAAACGATTTCTTCGCAGGAATTTCGTGCACCAACACTTCATGAGCAGCAACAGCTGCCGCAGCGATTGGATTTGCAGAATCGTCTTGCCCATTGAACGCGTAACGTTCGTACATCGGTTGAATTGCATTCAATGCATCGTGCATTGCAAGGTGAACCATCGTGTTGATACGAGCAGCCATCAATACATCCTGGTAGGTAGCTCCACCGAATGCGTTAAATGCAATTTCATTCCAGCGAAGAACTTCTTCGGCCGAAAATTTTTCCACTTCACCTTGCTTGTCTTTATTTTTTTCACAAGAGAAAAGCGAGAGGGATATGGCAATCCCAAGAATTAAAATTTTGTTTTTCATGCGTCTAAATTTATTTGGTTTGAAAATTTGAGTCGCAAAAGTAATCGTGTGTAGTATGGTTAGTAGTAACCTAATGGCGTGGAATAGTTCACCGGAAACGGGGAGAGAAAACGAATGTGCGAAATATGCAAATGTGGAAATGTGCGAAATTCCTTTAGTCAGACAGTTTGAGTATTTGCGAATGGCGAATGTCCGAATTCTTTCATTCGAATAGTTGACTCAACGCCGCGCCGCCGCGAGAAATAAAACTTGAGATAATTACAACGCCTTTGCGACTTTGCTAGAAATGTATTTAATCTAGTAATTTAAGCATGTGCAAATTGCGAATTCATTCATTCGAATAGTTTGACTGCCGCCGCGCCGCTGCGCCGCCGCGAGAAATAAAACTTGAGATAATTACAACGCCTTTGCGACTTCGCGACTTTGCGCGAAAATGTATTTCCAAACAATTACACTTACGATAATAATATGCACGGTATCCGCAGCAAAACGCCACCAATTTGTTCGCAACAAGTCGTTCAACAAATCCATATCCTTTCCTTCCCCCAATTGCAACTGAATAGGTATTTGCATAGTGAAACTAAAAATCCAATCAAAGCTATATGCAATAAGAGCCAGCCAAAGAAGTTTGCGCGGTGTGCCGGGAAGAGGAAACAACGCTGTCGCAAGATTAAGCAGCGTCATGATAGCAGAAGGAATTACAAAGATCGCAACAATCCTGTCGCCCTGGAAATGATGAAGAGCAGTAAAATCTTTTTCATTGATCAGTTGCCACGGTTCATAAATTGCAAAGTAATCCATCATCCCTGCCCCATAGCAATAGAAAGCCATTATAATAAATGACACAAAAAGAAATTGACGCGTACGCATTGAAGAGTTGTTGAAATGTGATCAATATTGTGATCCGCATCCACCCTGAATGGGCGAATACATTTTTCAAATCCGGGCAACAACTTTGTAAGTGAGGTAAATTACCAGGTAACCTTATTAAACAATCCGCTGATTGATTGCTTTCGCAACAACTTCCGTTAACGATGCAACGTGCAGTTTTTCGTAGATTTTTTTGACATGGCTGCGCACCGTTTCATAACTAATATTAAGATCGCTTCCAATCATCTTGTAACTAAGTCCATTCACGAGGCAGGATAACACTTCCTTTTCTCGCGCCGTAAGATGATAGTCGGGAGTTTCTTCAGGTTTGATAACAGATGATACCGATTGCATCTTATTGAGAACCTTACGTGCAATTGAAGGACTCATTGGTGAGCCACCGTATTGCAGTTCCTTTATTGAATCAACAAGTTTTGTATTCAGGAAGTTCTTCAGTAAATATCCTGACGCGCCAGCGCAGATAGAATCAAACACACGATCATCATCTTCAAAAACAGTCTGCATCAGGATCTGAACCTGTGGATACTCCTTCTTGATTTTAGTAACGGCTTCAATACCCGTCATACCCGGCATTTCGATGTCCATCAATACCACATCGGGCCTGCATGTTTGAACATCTTCCACACAGTCGAGCACATGACTAAAAGAACCAACAACATCGAATTGGGGTTCCGTTGCTAATAAAAGTCCAATGCTTTCCCGGATGTTCTTGTTGTCGTCGAATATGGCAATCCTTAAACTCATGTGCTGTATTTATATAAAGTTCTGATTATTTAAACCGATTACTATCCCCAAATCAGGGGATAGGAAACAGCAATGTTATATTTGTTCCCTTCTCAACATCAGAATCGATCACCCAGCTTCCTTTCATTTCTTTCGCTCTTAGTTTCATATTAAGTAGTCCATTCCCCGACAAAGTGCTTGTCGCCTTAACCTTCGCCATATCAAAACCTCTCCCATCGTCACGCACAGTAAGTTTCAATTGGTGATGATGATAAGAAATATTCACCCACATGTTCCGCGAATCTGCATATTTCAGTGCGTTGTTGACTGCCTCTTTAAAAATGAGGTAGAAATTTTTTCGTTTGGTCATCTCCAGGTTGAGATTTTTTATCGTCGAATCATACGTGAAATGAAATTGGACTTCTTTCGATGCAAGCAATGGCCGCGCAAACGATTCCATCCTGTTTAGGATCGTTTCCATATTATCATTCCTCGGGTTGATTGCCCACACAATATCATTCATCTCCGAAATCATCTCACTTGATGTACCACTGATCTTTTCCAGCGTATCACGCAACGCCTCGTGTTTATTCTGCTCCTTGTAGATTTTTGCGACCTGGCTATACACCGAGATACTGCTCAATGTCGATCCAACATTATCATGAAGATCCTGTGCGATCTTATTTCGTATTGCCTGGCGTTTCAAAAGTTCATTAATCCGATAACGATAAATAGCGTAAATAATCATTGCCACAACTAATGCACACATCACATAAAACCACCAGGTTTTCCAGAATGGTGGAATGATGCGTATACGAAGTTGAGCAATATCGTTGCTCCAAACGCCTGGCTTAACAGTTGCGCGAATTTTAAACGTATAATCGCCGCCATCAAGGTTGGTATAGTTGATTGAATTTCTTGTGCCGTCTTCTACCCAATCCCGATCAAATCCCTCGAGCCTATGCGCATACTGCACCGGATAGCCTGCCTGGTAAGATGGCGCAGCAAATTCCACCGCGAAAAAGTTTTCGTTGTATTTTAATTCGATTTTCTTGTTGAATAGCAGGTGGCTATTAGACTCATTGAAGATTTTGAAATCTGTAAAAAACACAGCCGGTTGAGTGCTCACATCGTGCACACGCTCGGGATGAAACGTGATGAAATATCCCGGGCCGGATAGATACAACTTGCCTTCGGAATCTTTAAAAATATAACCTTTAACGCCACCCGATTTTTCTACATCCGGCAACAAAAAACTTGTGTACAATTTTCTATATGGATCATATTTGTGAAGATTGCCATTTGCAATCAACCAAACATTGCCTTTTGAATCAAGTTGTACTCCTTCTGCAAGATTATGCGAAGCTGTAACATGTTCGAATTTCCGGGCTGTTACATTGAAGTAATATAACCCGCCGCCATATGTACTTACCCAAAGATTCCCTCTCGAATCCTCTTTGATATCATAGATATTGTTGTTCCCGATTGTTGACCCATCGCCGGGTATGTTGCTGTAATAGTTAATCGGGCGGTTCAAATTTGGGCGCCATTCGCCCAGTCCGGCTTTCGCACTCGCGATCCAGATAGTACCATTCTTTGCTTTGAAAAATTTCCGAATGAGATTGTCTTTTATATTGAACCGCGCGATAATCTGCCGAACACTATCCTTTCTATTAACCCATTGCTTCAGGTCATAATCATAATAAGAAATAAAATGACCGTAAGGAGCAACCAACAATACCGGGTGATTATCGATGCTATCTTTTACCATCGAAACAACCCGCGATTCAATAATGCGATTCATCACCACATCACGTTCCGTGTTCGGAAGTTTTTCCAATGTTGAAGCCGCATACCTGAACAGACTTAAGTTTGTGCCGATATAAAAACCCGTTTCGGGATCGTCATAAAACTTTGTGGCAAACAGCTTTTCATTTTTGTATTTCAGTTCTTCGCGGGCGAAACTTCCTTCCTCGTTCAAGCGATACAACCCATCAGAAGTGCCAATCAATAAATTTCCATTTCGTTCCTCATGCAAATCATAAATGGTAGGTGGTGTGGAATTTCCAGTTGGTAAAAACGTTTGAGAAAATTGATTGAGAGCCGGGTCATGTATACTTAAACCCCGGTTTGTTCCAATCCACACGATTCCGGAACGATCGATGAAAATGCAATTAACCCTGTTATCGGCCAAACTTCCTTCTCGAGCCGGATCGTGGCGGTAATGATGAAAACGCTGGGTTGCTGAGTTGAAAATGTACAGCCCATTGTATTGACCTCCAATCCAAATTCGACTCTTGTCATCTTCAGCAAATGCAAGCGGATCATCTCCAGGGAAAGAAAATGGCTGATCCGATTTTTTGTACACCTCTTCCACACCCGTTTTTGCATCTACCTTATATACAACCTTATCCCATGATCCCATCCAGATATTGTTCTGTCGGTCGCGAAACAAGGACGCAACTGTCATGTGAGGCAATTTCGCATATATGTCTCGGTAACGTTCATCCTCACTATATTTCATTGAACGCGGATCAATTTTAATCAGGCCCCCGCCTTCCCTTCCACCCCAGATAATTCCTTTCCCGTCGATTTCGAGATCGAGAATGGTTCTGGCCCTACGGCGAATCGGCTCAGAAAAAGTTCCTGCGTTCTTATCGAAACGTAATAACCCCTGTCCGCTCGTCGCGAGCCAAAGATTGCCATCAAGATCCTCCAACAAAGCATTGATTATATTGCTTGGAATAGCATTGCTATCGTCGTTCGAATTTTTGCATGGGCGAAATTGCGAAGCGGGTGGTAGCCGATAATCGTATCGGGTAAGCCCGCCGTCAGCAGTTGCAATCCAAAGAATTTCATTTTTGTCTTCCAGTAAATCTGTGATGATGTTACCCGAGATACTTGTTGTATCAGAGTCGTGGCGAAAGGTTTGAAACCGATGACCATCATAGCGATTGAGGCCATCATCAGTGCCGATCCAGATAAAGCCTCGCTTGTCCTGCAAAATGCAATTGACCTTATTGTTTGAAAGACCGTTTGCGGTATTGAAATTATTGAAATATAAGTCTGGCCCCTGTCCTGCGACTGGCAGTATCGACAATAAGAAGAATGATAGTATGAAGAGCCTCATGGAATGGAAAGTTCTGGTTTATGAAGTTCCTAAAAAAATTCCGCCGGGCACTCCCACTAGGGAAGTGTTTCCGGCGGATCGATTGTTGCCCCCAATCTTTGAAAACTATCCTATGTCCGACCTAATAATTACTTTTTTACCGGTTCGTCGTACAGGAGATCATCGAGAACGACTAAGTCTCTTGTACCACCGTTGCTGATATCGTCAATTCCTTCCGTCAATTTTCCATCGTGCCCAACCCGAACACGGGTAATCTTTTCATCTTTAAAATAAACGCCGAGAAACGAAAAGTTTGAACCTGCAGCTTTTGCCGGAGCAAAAAATTTACCAAGGCTTCTTGTGCCATTAAAAAATTCGAGCGATGTGGATGTGGCGATATCGACGTCAGAAAACACAACGCCAAATCCTTGAACTGTTGCTGCAATGTCCTGACCTGCCACTCTGAATTCAGCATCCCATAGAGCGCTGCTAATGTTGGCAAACGATTTGTCACCGCTAAAAGAACCGAATTGATCAGCTGCTGCTGCATTTACTTCTGCAAAGTTTGAAGTGCTAACTCTGAACTCGCCTGTTGGTGAGCCATAGACAAAGCCTCGTTGTCTTGCCGCAGGCGTACCATCGGCGATCGTATTGAAAAAATCACCAGGTAGTGCCACGTTAATAAATTCAGGAGCAACTCCGTCCCAATTAATCTCGCGTCGTCCGCCGCTAACTCCTGGCACCACATTGAGTTGAATACCGAGGATGTTTCTGAATTGATCGAGTTTCGGGTTGATATCACCATTTGCAGTTATGACTATTACCCGGTCGTCGTCTGAATTCTTGCTGCACGCACCGAAAAGCGAAATTGTTGCGATCAAAACCAACAAGGTATTTCTGCTCTTCTTCCCGTTCTTCATGTTGATAAGATTTAATGGTTGTGATATCAAAGATGCATCGCGATGGGTAGTTTTTGAATACCCAGATCTGTGAAGTGTGTCACCGAATTTGGGGATAAGAAGGATCCCCCAGTACTTCCGGGGGATCCCATCACACAAGACCATTCAAAAACTACTGCCTGACTTTGCTTCTTATTGTTCGTGACTCTTAGTTAAGTGTTTTTGGTTCGTCGTAGAAGAAATCGTCCATTACTACGATGTCTTTTGTACCGCCATCAGTGATGTCTTTTGTACCTGCCGCAAGAGCAGCATTTCCTGCAGTGATTTTCACGCGCGTAACTTTTTCATTTTTGAAGGAAACGCCGAGGAAGCTGAATCTTTTTGGTCCACCACTAACCGGAACTTTAAAAACGCCAAGGCTCTTATTTCCGTTGAAAAATTCAATTGAAGTTGAATTTGCGTCATCAACATCGACGAAGATCAAACCAAATCCTTTTACGAATGCATCAGTATTTGTTCCAGCGATCTTAAAGTTGATTTCCGTTACGTTGGTAGCAACCGGAGAAAATAATCGGCGGCGACTAAATGTTGTGAACTGATTCGCGTACGAAGGTTCGATGTCTGCGAAGGCAGAAGTATCTACTCTAAATCCTGGTCCCGGGTTTACATATGCCAAACCACGCTTTCTTCCTGCAGGTCCGTTGGGATCGGTATTATTAAAGAAATCAACCGGGAAAAGAGAGTTGTTGGACAGATCAGCTGGAACACCGTCCCAGTTAATTTCTCTTCTTCCACTCGTTTTGTTTGGGGTAAGGTTGACTGAATCTCCAAGAATGAGGCGAAACTGGTTTACTGAACCAAGGATACCTGCGCTGTCCCCGGCAATTTTTACCACAGTCGACTCAAATACAGGAGGAGGAGGATTTCCGTTGTCGTAATCGTCGTTTTTATCACAGCTTGCAAATAGAGCTGCAAGAGCGATGACAGAGAAAAGTGATGCGTGTTTCATGTTAAAAAGGTTTAATAGTTAATGATAAATGATCAAGTGTTTTATGATGATCGAAATGACTCAGCAAAAATGCACGGATAAAAGCGACGGGACTATCGCCGGAAATGTTAGATAAGTCACTGATAACGGTTAGAAATTCGATAAAGAAGGAATGAACCCGTATTAATTCGAGACGCATACTATAAAAATGTCATCTGACCTTCGTCGGTGAAACCTTTATATCTTTAAGTAAATCTTCGATTATGATAACCAGAAAATTGTTGACCGCATTTTTAGTGTTTGCGACGCTATGCGGAACCGCGCAGACGAACTTTATTGTAACTCCTGAAAAGCCAAAGCCCGGAGACGTTATAACTATTACGTATGAGCCGGCTGGAGACATTGCAAATACAATCAAGCCGCTGGAAGCTGTTGCTTATATCATGAGTTCGAAAGGCAGTAAAGCTGAAGATCTTAAGTTAACAAAAGCAGGTTCAAAATATACGGCCAGTGTTCAAACAGATACGGCTGCAAATTTTGTGTACTTCGGATTTAGCTCCGATGGGAAATTTGATAACAATTTTAATAATGGATACTGGCTACAACTATACGAAAATGGTCAGCCGAAAAAAGGTAGTGGTTATAACCTGAGCACCTATCATCAGTATTATGGTTCTACTGTTGGTGGCGAAAGAAATGCTGACAAAGCATTCCAGGCAATCGAGAAAGAAATAACTACCTATCCCGAAAGCAAGAAAGATTATGGTTCGATCTATTATTCATTGTTAACATCAACGAAGAAAGATCTGGCTCCTTCTATCATTGCCAAGGAGATCGAAACGGCAATGAAAGCAGGACTGAAAGAAGAAGCGGACTATGAACAAATCGAATTGCTGTATCGCGTCTCAAAAATGCCTGAGCAATCGAAATTTGTATCGGCAGCTAAAAAGGAAAAATTTCCGAATGGCAAATGGACCAAGAATGACTTGGTTCAAAAATTTTATGCTGAGAAAGATATTGTGAAGAAAGAAGAGCTTTATCAGCAATTGGTAAATAAAATTGGAACAGATAAAGAGTGGGAATTCCTGAAACCAGGTCTGCAGAATTACGCTTTTGGAATGGCCTCTGCATATGCAACAGCAAAAGAGTGGGACAAGTTTAAGAAGATGACTTCAGAGATTACTGACAAAACGCAACTCGCAAGTATTTACAATAACAGTGCATGGAATATGCAAATGACTTCGGAAAATCTGCCATATGCGGCGGAAATTTCAAAGTTTGCAACTACGTATGCTAAAACGCAAATGACAAGCACCGACAGCAAAAAACCGGATGCTTACACTGCAAAGCAGTGGGTCGAGGCTCGCGACCGTACTTACAGTATGTATGCTGATACATACGCCATGATTATGTTCAAGCAAGGTAAATACAAAGAAGGTTTCCCTTATGCGAAAGAGGCTGCGATCACAATGTTGAAAGGAAAAGATGCAGATCAAAACAATACGTATGCGATCCTTGCAGAAAAAGTATTGCCTGCCAAACAGTATAAAAAAGAAATTGAGCAGTTTGTAAAAGATGGAACAGGTTCAGGCGAAATGAAAGAGATACTGAAGCGAGTTTATGTTAAAGAGAAAGGTAGCGAAGGTGGATTTGACGATTATATTGTTGCGTTGCAGAAAGAGAATATTCAACGGATGCTCGCAGAGTTAAAAAAATCAATGTTGAGCGAAACAGCTCCTGTATTTGCGTTAAATGATCTCGAAGGCAAAAAGATTGACATCACTGATCTAAAAGGAAAAGTTGTTATTGTTGATTTTTGGGCTACCTGGTGTGGACCATGCAAGGCCTCTTTCCCGGGCATGCAGAAGATGGTAACAAAATTCAAAGATGATCCAAATGTGAAATTTGTTTTTATTGATACCTGGGAAAAAGGAGACGACAAGAAAAAAGGCGCGAGCGATTTCATCACTGCAAACAAGTATAGTTTTCAAGTGTTGATGGATAATGATGATAAAGTTGTTGAACAATTTAAGGTTGACGGAATCCCGACGAAATTTGTGATTGATAAGAACGGTATCATTCGTTTCAAATCAGTTGGATTCAGTGGAAGTGATGATAAATTGATAAGTGAGTTAACAGCTATGATTGACCTCGCAGGCACTGCAACACCTGGAACAGAAAGCAAGAAAGCATTTAAGTAATCGTTAAGAATTTTTCTGATAATACAGTCAAGGGGGTCTTCGGACCCCTTTTTTAGTCTGCCTGCATCACCGGATTTGGTTATGGATCAATTCCGGCCATAACAGAAATTTGAAGGTTCGTTTTTCGGACTCACCAACAAACCAATCTTATGGCAAGAGCAAATGAATTTCTGCGAAAATCTGAATCCATCCTTTCTTATATACAGGAAGCGGCATCGAATCTAAAACCGGTAATGCCGGAAGATGTGTTACCTGTGATGCACCAGCTTCATCACCTGTTCCCACAATGGGTGATCGTCGTATGTCCAATCCAGCATCCAACGTTATATTATGTGAGTGATAATTGCGCGGGCACGTTTGGGTATGACGCGCAGTATATGATGAACCAGATGCCACCCCAAAAATATTTCGAACAGATCCATGAATCGGATATGGACCATGTATTGAGTTGTTTCAACTTTGTTGATGCGTTTCTAAAAGAAGAAGATCCAATCACGAGACATCAGTTTCGATTCATCATCAATTATCGATTCAGGAAAAAGGATGGTAGTTATGCGTTGCTGCATGATGAAAAGGCGACCTATCGCATTTCATCAGATGGCTTATTTTATTATTCGTTGTGCAAGGATATTTCGAGTGAGGCAGTTTTTAGTGGAGTAAAAGTTGAGCTGTTTAAGCAGGATAAAGAATTGAAAAAAGTGGCGGAGTATAAACCGGCAGCAGCAAAGCGCTTATCGATGCGGGAATCGCAATTAATCGGATTGATACAAAAAGGTTTTACGACTAAGGAGATTGCACATCAATTAGCAATCAGCCATAATACCGTAAGGAACATTCGTAGCCGGATGTTTGAGAAGTACAACGTCAATAATTC
>JACMLR010000368.1 GCA_014379515.1 Chitinophagaceae bacterium | reverse complement strand
TTTCTTCGTCAGCCTTATTACGGCACTTTTAACTTTTGGGGGAGGATTGAAAGAAGTCTCGCTTACTTCAAAGAGATATTCTACGTCAAAAAATGCCTGAATCAATACACTGATAACGCCGTACACTTTGTTCCCTTCCTTCGATGCAACACGTTCGGCCACCTCTTTTTGAAACATTCCGATCATCACCGGAACCGAATCTTTCCAATCAAGCATCCGAAAAAGTATTTGAGTTGATATGTTGTATGGAAAGTTTCCGACCACAGTAAACTCGTTTTCAAATGGCGCTGGAACTTCTAAAATACTTCCTCTAATCATTTTATCCTGAAGAGCCGGATATGTATTGAGAAGCCACTCCACCTTTTCATCATCGAGTTCAACACATTTAAGATCGACTCCCGGAAGGTCGACAAGATATTTTGTCAGCGCTCCACCACCCGGACCAACCTCCAGCAACCGCTCAAAATCATTCTCTTTTAAGGCGCCAATTATTTTGCGCAAAATGTTCTCGTCTTTGAGGAAGTGCTGGCCAAGCGATTTCTTAAGTGTGTACATGAACGGCAAAATTAAGAGTTCTTAAAGAAGAAGAACCTGATTGCAAGCGGAGGTGATGCAGATAACAAAAATGACCCTTCCAACAGGAAGGGCCACATTCATATAGCAAGCGCTTTTTATTTACGTATAACCAATTTTTCGTTGTACAATTCTGAGCCTGCGCGGACACAAACGGTGTAAACTCCGTCTGCCAGGTGATCAATACCGTTTACTGCAAAGCAATTGTAGCCTGGTTTCAGTTCTTGTTTTTGATGTGTTACGACTCTACCCGAAGCATCGATTAAAAATATGTCGGCCCGAATTGCCTTTGATGCGAACGCTTACAGACACTTCCGGAACAAGTTTCAGCCAGTTGCATCGGTAATAGCCAAAAGCCGTGCGTTAAAGTCCAATGTCGTATTTTCGGGTTTACAAACTTCTTGAATGAATTCACCTGCACAAAAGCCTGTAATCGGAATAACGAGTGGCGATTTAAATGGAATCGGAATTGAATTAATCATTAAAACATTTTCCGATACCCGTCTGCTGGAAATGTGCACGCCGATCATTTTCTCATCGAATAAAGCAATCAATTTTTATCGTAAAACGGTTGGAGAAACTCCTTTCAACTACCAAAATATTAAAGATCTTACCCGCATTAATTACAAGCAGGTGAATGTGTTGAATTGTTGGGAAGAAGAAGTAGCCATTGTACCGGGCCAGTTGACAGATGTCGGCGGAAAATATGCAGTGAAATCATTGGTGGCTGCAGCAGAGGCATTAAAAGACAAACGCATCCAGGGATTGGTTACAGCTCCCATTCATAAAAAAAATACACAGTCGCAGGAATTCAATTTTACCGGGCATACACCCTATCTAAAAAGCCTTTATGGCGTGCAGGATGTGGTGATGATGATGGTTGCTGAGAACCTCCGCGTTGCGCTTGTTAGCGAACATGTTCCATTGAAAGAAGCTGCACAATATGTTACGAGAGAAAACATTTTGTCTAAACTGAACATTTTGAATCAGTCGTTGATCAAAGACTTTGGTATTGATAAACCAAAGATTGCAGTGTTAGGTTTAAATCCTCACGCAGGTGATGAAGGATTAGTTGGCAAAGAAGAAGACGAAATTATCCGCCCGGCAATAAAAGAGGCAAAACATAATTTGCTGGTGATGGGACCGTACAGTGCTGATGCATTTTTTGCAAGAAGACATTATACAAAGTTTGATGCCGTACTTGCGATGTATCACGATCAGGGTTTGATTCCTTTTAAGTCGCTTGCAAGTGGTGAGGGAGTCAATTTCACTGCGGGCCTAACCGGTATCCGCACGTCTCCTGATCATGGTACTGCATTCGATATTGCCGGAAAAAACAAAGCAGATGCGTCTTCATTTCTTACAGCGATTTATGAGTGTATAGACATCATTAATCGTCGCAATGGCTTTGCTGAAAACAGAAGAAATCCTTTACGAAAAATGACCGCTGTTCTGCTTGCTAATGCTGCTGATGAACGAATTGAAGAAGTATAACATAATCCTGAAAAATATAAAGCCCTGGTTTTTACGCCAGGGCTTTTTTGTTGGTTTAGGGAGTTGTTATTGTTTGATGATCTTTTCGCGAATGGTTTCATTTGCGCTCGATATTTCGACAACATAAACACCGGGCT
>JACMLR010000367.1 GCA_014379515.1 Chitinophagaceae bacterium | reverse complement strand
TAATCGAAGATGAGATGGATTTGACTTGATTCGATTTTACTATCGCGCCCCTGCAGGGCTTTTAATTCTTAGGCGGCGTCTTTACGATGGGCGATGTACTTCGCTATTATATTTTGCCCTTACAGGGCGTAAGGTGTGCACGATATTTTGAATACGATCAATTGTAATTGAAATTGGTAGCGCAAGAAACCAATCTGGCAGAGAGCGAGAGCGGGGTGAAGAGTGAAGTTTGGAGGATGGAGTTTGAAGTATGAAGGATGGAAGAAGCGGCTACCCGCACTCCAAACTCCATCCTCCAAACTTCATTCAGTCCGTAGTGATTTCGCGGGGTCGAGTAGGGCCGCCTTCGAAACCCGCGCAACAATTACCAGCAAAGTAATAAGACAAAGACCGCCAATCGACCATAAAAAAGGCAATGGTCCCAGCTCGATCCTGTACGGATAATTGTTGAGCCATGCATTCATTAATATAAATGCAACCGGGCAGGCGATCAGGCCTGCAATAAGAATAATCACTACAAATTCTTTCAAAAATAACGCGAGGATATCCGCAATCGAGGCACCAACAACCTTACGTATTCCAATTTCTTTGACTCGCTTTTGAATGCTCAATGATATCAGCCCGAGCACACCCAACAGCACAATAACCAGGCAAAGCACCGTTGCCGTGTACGCAGCTTTCTTTATTTGAATTTCGATTGCATATAATTTTGAAAGTGTTTCATCCATAAACTTATATTCAAAAGAACTACCGGGTAACAATGTTGCCCATTTCTGTTGAATGGCTGCAATTGACTCACCTGTATTGCCCGGGCGAAGTTTAAATGAAATGAAACGATAGCTATTCGAAAGTGATAACTGAAAGAAAATGATGGGTTGAATTTTTTGAGACATCGACTCAAAATGAAAATCACTGGTAATGCCTGTTACGGAGTGAATGATTGGACTTCCTGGTATTCGAACTTGTCTGCCAATTGCATCTGTGGGGTTTGTCCAACCTAATAGCTTTGCGGCTGTGGCGTTTAGTACAATTTTAGAAGAATCGCTTTCACCGGTTTCAAAAAATCGTCCTGCGTTCATCGGTATCCGGTAGGTTTCGAGATATTTTTCATCGGTCACCATTGCTTGCATCGCAATTGCGGTGGTGGAGTCGGTGCCTATCTTGTACACGGGTGGCTGACCACCATTCATTCCGTTTGGAATTTCATAGGAGATCGTTGCGCTTTCGATAAAAGGTAATCGTTCAAATTCGTTCCGAACTGTTGTGATATTTTTTATTCCGGCGGGCGTCCAATTCCTGGGCACCTGGGCAGACACAACATAATTTTTATTATAGCCGAGATTGCCACTGAAAAAATAAGAAATCTGGCTTGCAACGACCGAAGCTGCAATGATCACGATTGTTGCTATTGTAAATTGAAACCCAACGAGCGATTTGCGCAACCAAATTTTTTCTTTGACAGATTGCAATTTCCCTTTCAATGAGTCGACAGATTTCATCGATGCCAAAACAATTGCTGGATAAAGACCTGCTAACAATCCAACCAAAAGAACCATCAGCAGAGGAAAACCAATAAAATATGCAGGGAAATCGGATAGTGCAGGTATCGGTTTTCCAACAAGATCGCTGAATAAAGATTGTGTCATCGGGTAAAACGCAAGTGCAAGACCTGTAGCAATTAGTACCAAAATCACTGACTCAATTAAAAACTGGATCATGATCTGGTTCTTCAGCCCACCCATAACTTTTCGAATACCGATTTCTTTTGTTCTCGTTGCTGAACTACTGATTGAAATGTTGATAAAATTTACAATTGCCATCAACAGGATAAAGAAACCGACGAACGCCAACGCAAAAAGCATATTCCTGATTAGCCCATTGTCTTTGTCGAGGTAATAGGTGGTTAATGGTGTAGGAACGACCGTTATATTTTGTTTGATTCCATCGGGAGCATTATCCTGGATCAGCTTGTTGATTGCAGCCTTTAGGTCGTTTGGCTCAACCCCTTTTTGCAGTTCGATATAAGAAGGCAAAAAGATATTTGCCCACGCTTCAAAATCAAATCTTCCAAAATAACTGAACGTATTGGTGGGAATGAACAGCGAGTTGAAATTCTCTACATTTAAATTCGTCACAGAATTCTCCGGAATCTTTTTTAGCACGCCCGTCACTTTGAAATCACGGCTTGTGCCGGAAAAATTCTGGATACCAATTGTTTCTCCAACCACATCGGTTTTGCCGAAGTACTTGATTGCAACTTCGCGTGTCATGACCACCGAGAATGGTTCATTCAATGCTGTGCGGGCATCCCCGTGCAATAATTCAATCCCGTACATATTTAGAAATGTACTATCGCCGAGCTGGATATTTTCCCGGAGATATTTATCGCCATTCGAGACGACACTTGTGATCCCATCCCACCGGTAATAATTCGCAACGAGATTCGGATAGTCTTCCTTGAGCCGCTTCGCCAATGGCCCAAGCGTTGTAATCTCAAGTCCCTGGTTCGGATCTTTCCATTCACTTCGTAAAAAATATTGTTGAGGAAGATTTCGAAGATTACGGTTGACATTTAATTCGCGCCACACATATCCTCCAATCAGCATCGTAAACAAAATTCCGATTGAAAGCCCAAAAATATTGACGAACGAATTAAATCGATGACGAACAATATTTCTCCATGCGATATTAAAATAGTTACGAAGCATTGAAGTTGAATTTTTGGATGAATATTATTCGGATCTAAGACTTTTTATTGGATTCGATATAGATGCTTTTATCGCCTGGAAACTAATAGTGAGCAATGCAACTAAAATTGCAAGAGCGCCGGCAATCACGAACACCCACCAGGCAATATCAATACGATACGCAAACTCCTGCAACCATTTGTGCATCACATACCAGGCGAGGGGACAAGCCAGGAGCGTGGCGATCAAAACAAGTTTCATAAAATCAACCGACAACATCGTCATAATTTTACCTGGAGTTGCACCCAATACTTTCCGAATACTAATTTCACGAAGGCGCTGCTGCGTTGCATAAGCAGCAAGCCCAAGCAAACCAATACATGCTATGAAAATTGCAAGCGACGAAAAGAATGAAAATATCTTTTTAGTCTTTGACTCCGCCTGGTACTGATCTTCTACCGTTTTGTCCAGGAACGTATACTGAAACGGACGGTCCTTGACAAAGGTTTTCCATTTCTCTTCTACCTGTTGAACAGTTTGATTGAAATTATTGGCTTTGATTTTTATGGCTGTAAGAAAAAGAGCATTGTCCTGTGGCGGCAGTGTGAAAACAAGTGGCGTAATGGGCTTATGCAAAGATTGATAGTGGAAATCTTTTACAACACCGATCACTGTATAAACCAATGGTGTATTACCCGGACCATTAAAGTTATCTTCTGGCGTTGTGAGCCTTGTACCGATAGGATTTTTCAATCCCAGCTCGGTAACAGCTCGTTCATTCAAGACTACTGCGAGCGAATCTGTGAGAAAGTCGCGTGAAAAGAATCGGCCTTGGGCAACCTCGAGGTTTAGTGTCTTTGCGAATTCCGGGTCAACGATAATTCCGCGACCCGTCATGGCCAACGTTTGTCCTTCGGGAAGCCAGCTAATTCCGAAAAAATTCTCAATTCCAGGTACTGATGTTGTTCCGCTCAACATTTCGACTCCAGAAATTTTCAGTACTTCGTCTCGAAAGGCATGTCGCTGATTGCGCAAGAGATCGGTGCGCTGTACAATAATTGTGTGTTCTTTTGAAAAACCCAACTGATCGCTTGTCATGAATTGCATTTGCGAATTGACAATGATCGTACAGATAATAAGCACAACCGAAATGCTAAACTGGAAAACAACCAGGCCATTTCGAAGTGCAAGCCCGTAACTACCCGATTTAAATTTCCCTTTGAGAACAACAATCGGTCTGAAAGATGACAACACAAACGCCGGGTACATACCCGCAACAAGGCCTGTAAATATTGTAAAAAGCAGCAACAACCCCATATTAGCAACCGTAAACATTTCACTATAAAGCAATTCTTTTCCCGATAACTGATTAAATAACGGAAGTAAAAAGAAAACAAAAACGCCCGCAAGTATCATGCTTACGAGGCTTAATAAAACTGATTCCGCCAAAAATTGAGTTATCAATGATTTCTTATCGGAGCCAAATGTTTTCCGAATTCCAACTTCCCGGGCACGCTCGGTTGAGCGCGCTGTAGATAGATTGATAAAATTAATGCATGCAAGGAGGAGAATAAATACAGCAACAACAGTGAAAATGTAAATTGCCTGCATGCTGCCGTTCGGTTGAAGTTCGCCTTCGAGTTGCGATACAAGATGAATTTTCTTTAGTGGTTGCAAATAATATCTATACCCATTCCCGGCGGTAGTAAACTGGCTGTATGACATTGCAAATTGCTGTTCAATATTACCAGCAGCAAATTTTTTAATGATCCCGGGTATGCGGGCCTCGACTTGTTGAGGAGTTGCTTTACTATTTAACAGCAAATAAGTATGTGCTGCAAAGTTGACAAAGTTCTCGCGACGAAAATTATCACCACCCGCGGTAGTTATCAAAAGATCAAAAATGAAATGCGAATTAGCTTGCCAATCAGCACAGACTGCCGTTACTTCAAATGGTTGATTATCGTCACCTTCGGGTAAAAGCATTTTACCTATTGCGTTAGACGAAGAACCAAAGTATCGCTTTGCTGTTGTTTCGGTAATGACTGTTGCACGGGGCTTATTAAGCGCGGTGCTGGCATCTCCCGCGATCATTGCAGAAGAAAAGACGCGAAAAAATGTTGAGTCGACAAACAATACTCGCCTTTCTTCAAATTTCTTTTCGCCATATTTTAGCTGGAAACCACCACCGGCAGCGAAATTGTAAATACGAACAACTTCCTCTACTTCCGGAGATTCTTGTTTTACGGTTGCGGCATAAGATTGCGGTATGAATGAGTAGGAAGTAGACCTTCCAGGATATTTTCGTTCAACAACCATTCGATAGATTCTGTCTCCACGTTCTTGTTCGGAGTCAAAACCGAGCTCGCTACGAATAAACATAACGATCAGCAAACACACTGAAATACCAATGGAAAGCCCAAGAATATTGATCAACGAATAGGTAGGGCGCTTAATAAGATTTCGTAAAGCGACTTTCAAATAATTTCGAAACATGTATTCTGGTATTGATAATGAATGAATATCTATTCGATGTATTAAAGATCTTTCAAATCTTTTACCGGGTTACTTAGCGCCATTTTTATCGACTGGAAGAAGATTGTCACTGCTGCAACAGAAATCGTTATCAGTGCGGCCAGTCCGAATATCCACCAATCGATACTCACCCGGTACGCAAAATTGTCGAGCCATTTGAGCATCACAATGGTTGCAATTGGGGAAGCGATGATAATCGCCCAAAATACAAGTTTGAGAAAGTCCTTTGACATCAATGCAAGAAGAGATAACACTGTTGCTCCTAACACCTTTCTTATTCCAAGCTCCCGGGTACGTTGCTGAATGTTGAGATGAGCGAGTCCAAAAAGGCCCAGTGAACAAATCAGCAAACAAAGAAAGGCTGCGATCGAAACGATCTTTTCCCAACGAGATTCCTGTTCATATTCATTCGCAGTTGCATCACGTGCGAACGAATATTCAGCCGTTTTACCGGGTAATATTTTTGCATATGCTGTTTTGAACGCGGCAAGCGCTTCTGATTCTTTCGACTGTTTATACTTCACCAAAATCCCGCCACTTGCCCAATTGCTCATGATCATCACCATTGGTTTTATTGGCTCGCGTAAATTTTGAAAGTGATAATCATTAACAACAGCAATGATTTGCTTTTGCTCCTTATCGTAATATTCGCTTGTCCGAATTGTTGTACCTATCGGATTACTTAACCCTGTTGCACGAACGAACGCCTCATTCACGATAACTGCGTTTGCCGCGTCGGTTGGAAAATCGACAGAAAAATTCCGCCCAGCTTTAATTTTTATTGAGGCAGCTTCAATATAATTATGGTCTGCAATTTTATGGAAAGCTTTAATTGTTGAGGCGGGAAGTTTGACATCCTGCATATCGCCATCGCCCGTAAAAGCCACCGCTTGAATGGCGGGAGAGAAAGACAATTCTGTTCTCAACAAATGTTGAACATTCGGAATGTCTTTATCAGTTTTAATCCAGCTATAAATCATATTCGAGGGATCATACCCGAGGTCGGCTGTTCTAATAAATTGCATTTGGCGATAATACACCATCGTTGAAATGACAAAGAACACGGCCAAACTGAATTGCAATATCACAAGTGCTTTACCAAAAACCATTCGACGGGTGGAGTGTCGTAAAGTAGCAGTCAAAACAGGTTTAAAACCTGCGAGGGTATACGCCGGATATAAAGCCGTTAATAAAACGAGTATTGGAAATGCAACAAGCAGCCATTTCAATGATTGAAAACTGAACAGGTCTGATGCAGGAATTAATTTACCCGTCATTTGGTTAAATAACGGAAGCAGCAATTGTGCGAATGCCAATGCGAGTAGAAAGGCGGTTCCACACAGTATCCCGGTTTCAATTAAAAATTGCAGAATGATTTGCCCTTTACTTCCGCCAGAAATCTTTCTCATACTCACTTCCTTTGAGCGACGTAATGAACCAGCGATCGAGATATTTATAAAATTTGTGGCCGCCATCAGTAGGATGAACAGTGAAATTGCAGCAAACAGGTAAGAAAAAATTGGCTTGCTTTCATTGATTACACCGGCTTCACGATTTCCAACAAACTTCGGAAAAGGGTGTAAATGGATGTCGGTCATATTCTGCAATCCATAACTAATTTCCGGATCGAAGCCATATCCTTTTTTGTTTTCAGCTATTTGATTCCCTGCGTTGCGTTGATAAATAGTTTTGAACTTTGATGTAATCGCTTCGTGATTTGCCCCAGGCTTCAAAACAATATAGGTTCCCAGGTAAGCATTCAACCAATTATCATCGGCAAATGAAAGATTTGCAAATGACATAGCGAATAAAACATCAAATTGAATAGAAGAGTTGCGGGGTGGATCCTTTGCAACTGCCGAGATGATCATTGGCTTTCCCAACTTCGATGCAGATGGATCGTCAGGCAGTTCAAGAACTTTTCCAATTACATCAATGCTATTGAAAAACTTACGAGCTACTGTTTCAGTTACAACTACTGAGCTGATATCATGCAATGCAGTAGTACCAGAGCCGCGCAACAACGGGAAAGTAAAAACCGAAAAGAAACTTGAGTCAACAAACAGCATTCGCACGGTCAGTTCTTTTTCGCCCGATTTTATTCCCCCGAAAATGTCACCGCCTAATATGCGGCTGTACTGCTGAATTTCAGGAACGGCCTCCTTAAATGCTGGACCCTGAACCTGACCCGTGCCACCAACTGTATGGCGATCATCCGTATGCTGAGTCCGCAAGGTTGTGGTAACACGATATAAATTCGGGTTGGTCGTATGAAAGTCATCGAAGCTGTATTCATCCTTTATAAACAAGAATGCAAGCATGACTGCGCAAATACCGATTGACAAACCAACAACGTTGATACCGGCATAGAGTTTTCTGTGCCATATATGTCGAATTGCGAGCTTGAAATAATTTCGCAGCATGCATTGATATTTATTCAGTCCTCAAACTATTCACCGGGTTTGATAATGCGACCTTAATTGTATGAAAACTGACAGTTAATAGTGCGATGACAAGTACTGCCAAGCCGGAGAAAAGGAAGGTACTCACTTTTAACCCTTCTTTATATGGAAACACTTCAAGCCAGCGATTCATGAAATAAAAGGCAACAGGAAAAGCGATGATGCACGAAATACCTACAAGTAAAATAAAGTTTGCTGCGATCAATGAAACAATATGCGGCAAACTTGCTCCCATTATTTTCCGAATGCTTATTTCCTTTCTTCGTTGTTCCGTTGTGAACGCGATCAAACCTAACAAGCCCAGGCAGGTAATGATTATGGTAAGTGTTGAAAAACTCGTAAAGATTTTTCCGCGACGTTGATCAGCGGCATATTGCGAATTGAAGTCCTGGTCAAGAAACGAGTATCGAAAAGGCATATCCGGAAAAAACTTTTTCCACGCATTTTCAATTGAAGCAATAGAAGTTGAAATGTTTCCTGGAACAACCTTTGCAATCACTGTACTGTTGTTTGGTCGATAGAATACAAGAACCGGGTTTATTGGGTTATAAAGCGACTTCACATGAAAATCTTTCATGACACCGACCACTTCTAAATAAAATCCGGAAGTATCACCGGGATATTTGACCCTCTTTCCGATCGGCTCGTCCCAACCGAAACTTTTAACCATGCTTTCATTTACTAAAATGCTTCGCAGCGTGTCTGACGCACCTGTAAAATTTCGCCCCTTTACTATCGGAATGTTGAGCGTTTTCGTGTAATGATCATCGATACCGTAACAATCAACGCCCTTATCGATAAAGCCCTTTTTACTCTCGACGGAGAAGAGATTGAAATTCATATTACCCGCACCTGGAGCTCCGTCGGCAGTAGCGAGGGAGACAACTTGCGGGTTCTGACGAAGTTCATTTTGGAAAGACGAAATCTGGCTACGATAATCGCGATTTCCGGTTGCGGCGATCGATACAACATGATCTTTACTGAAACCAAGATCTTTCGTTTTCATGTAGTTGAGCTGGTTAGAAACAATCCAGGTACATATCAGCATCACCATGGAAATAGAAAATTGTGCAACTACGAGCGTCCTTCTTAAAATCACATTGCTTGATCCTTTTGAAAGTTTTCCTTTCAGTACAGCTAGCGGTTGAAATTTGGAAAGATAAAAAGCAGGGTAGCTACCACCCAAAAATCCTACGAACACGACAATGGCTACTAAGACAAGAATCGTTCTCAATGTTAATAGCGATGAGAAGGTGATAAACTTACCAGCCAGTGTATTGAAATATGGCAATAACAGGTAGATAGCAATAAGGCTGAGCACCAATGAAAAAATAGTGATCAGGATTGATTCAGTTAAAAACTGAGTGATTAGTTGACCGCGGGATGAACCAGTCACTTTGCGTATACCAATCTCTTTCGCACGTCTCGCCGATCGGGCAGTTGCCATGTTCATATAGTTGATACAGGCGATGACCAACATAAAAAAAGCAACGGAAACAAAAATATAGATATAGGACATGCTTCCTGTTTCCTCTGGCTCACTCGTAACCTGCGAGTGCAGGTGAATGTCTGCAATCGGTTGAGCGGTGTACTTAATCTTGATATTAAACTGCGCAAAGATGGGCGCCATATACTTATCATACATCGGCAATATCTTTTTCTCAAATGCAGCTGCGCTTGTACCCGGTTTCAAAAGAACATACGTATAAAACCCAAATTGACCCCAGCTGCTTGCATAGTCGCGGGGCAATGTTGAACTCGAGATCAGCCCATTGAAAATGATATGTGAATTCTTCGGAACATCATCAACAACCGCGGTAACCTTGAATACTTCGCGTTGCTGATTTTCTAATGTTTGATTTATTGCCGCAGCAGGCGTTCCAAAATATTTTATTGCGAGCGCTTTTGTTAGAACGATTGAATTGGGTGCATATAGCCCGGTGACGGAATTACCTGCCAGAAACTTATGAGTGAAAATGCGGAAGATATTGCTATCTGCATAAAACATTTTTTCTTCGTAAAACTGCTTTTCTCCGCGCTTAAGCATTAAGCGTCCTGCATTTACAAAGCGCATTGATTCTTCCACTTCGGGATAATCTTTTTTCAAGGCGGGCGCAAGTGGATATTGCGTAATTGCCCATTTCATTGCATTCTCAGGTTCTTTGACGTCAGAATTTACCCGGTGTATTCGATCCGCCTTTTCATTGTACCGATCGTAACTAAGTTCATCAAATACATAAAAGATCAATAGCAGGCTGAAAGTTATTCCAATAGTGAGGCCGAGGATATTTAATAAACTATACCCTTTATCCTTTTGAAAATTTCTTAGGGCAACTCTTATCAGGTTCTTTATCATGAATGGGGGTATTCAGTTATAGAAAGTATCGATGGTAGTTTTATTCTATTCGGAGCGCAAACTTTTAACGGGGTTCATCAATGCTGCCTTTATTGATTGAAATGATATCGTAGCCAATGCGATTGCAACAGCTGAAACACCGGATATGATAAATACCCAAATGCTTATTTCAACGCGGTATGGAAAACCTGCGAGCCATTTAGACATTGCCCACCATGCAATCGGAAATGCGATCAGCGCTGCAATACCAATGAGTTTCAGAAAGTCGACAGATAACAATTTTGTAATGCCGGAAACGCTGGCACCAAGTACTTTTCGAACACCGATCTCTTTTGTTCTGCGTTCAGCTGTGTATGCCGCCAATCCAAATAAACCAAGGCAGGAGATAATAATTGCAAGCGAAGCAAAAACCCGGGATAACTTACTGATCAATGTTTCGCTTACAAGCATTCCGCTGAACTGTTCATCGACGAACTTATATTGAAAAGGGAATGACGGATTATGAACCTTCAATACCGATTCAATCTTTGCCAGTGCGTTATTTGCCTTAACTCCTTCCCCGACCCTGACATACATAAACCTGGTAAACTTCGGAATGCAATAGAAAATCACCGGATCGGATTTTCCATACATATAGCCGTAAACATAATCTTTAATGACGCCGGTGACTGTCAAGCGAAAGGTTTCTTCCTTTTTTATTCCCGGTAACGTGAGGGTTTTGCCTAAAGCACTTCCTTTACCAAGAATCTTTGCAAACGACTCGGTGATAATGACGTTAAAAATAGGATCTGGGCTTTTAGGGGTGAAGCCCTCACCGAATTCGACCTTATCAGTTTCAGTGAAATCGCGTCCTTCTAACAATTTCATTCCAGACACTTTTAAAAATTCAGGGCTTACCACTCGCTGCGATATGAGAATCTGGCTATTGGGTTCTTTTCCCGGCCATTCAAGGCCTGTTGTATTATTACCTGAGTAAATGGTTTCGTGATCAGACATTGCAACATTTTCAATCAAGCCGGTATTCAAAAGATCCTGCTTAATCGAAGGATAATTCTCTTTCATGTTGCCTTCTAGTTTAATTTCTACAAGGTTGTCGACCTGGAATCCAAGGTCGCGCGTTTTAACGTGTTGAATTTGCTGGTAGATGATGATTGTACAAATGATCAGAATAATACCGATTCCAAATTGACCAATTACCAGTCCCTTGCGAATCACAGTTGCGCTCCCGGTTTTGAATTTTATTCCTTTCAAAACGACAACGGGATTGAAGGAAGATAGATATAACGAAGGATAGCTTCCTGCAACCAATCCGCAAAGAAGTACGATTCCTAACAGGCCGATAAAATGCATAGGATTCGATAACCCCGGCTCAAGATTTTTCTGTACCAGCGCATTGAACGACGGCAGCGCAAGCAGCACCAGCAAAACCGCAACAAGTCCAGCAAGGAAGGCCATAACCAGTGCTTCGCCGATAAACTGGGCGATGATTCTTTTTTTACCTGCACCCAATACTTTTCGCACACCCACTTCCCGCGCTCTTCGTTCACTTCTTGCGGTAGCAAGATTCATAAAATTGATGCAGGCAATGAGTAAGATTATACCTGCAATAATTGAAAACAAACGCACATATACAATTCCGCCCCCACCAGTTTGTTTGCCTTTTTCAAACTCATCGTACAAATGCCAATCGTTCATATTGAACAAAAACGGTGCAGACGTAGTGCCGGGAACACGCTTTTTTATAATACCAGAAAGTTGCTTATTCACCGCTGCAATGTCGGCTGACGGTTTAACTTCAACGAAGGTTGTGACGCAACTGTTTCCCCAAACTTGCGCCCACGGACTTTGCTGGTAAAAGATATCGAACGGTGCGAGCCATTCGAATTGAATCGTTGAATTTTGAGGCAGGTCTTTTAGCACGCCGGTTACGGTAAAATTATCGGAGCTGTCAATGCGTACCACTTTGCCCATGGCATCCAGGTTACCAAATAATTTTTTAGCCATTTTTTGGGTAACAACGATATTGTAATTTCCTTTTAAAGCATCTTTATTTCCTTTAATCAATGGAAAGCTGAACATGTTTAAAAAACCGGTGTCGGTAATCAGGCCGGTCGCATTCAGTCGCCTCTCACCAATGGTAAATAAAAAGTCCACATTGTTTACCCTTACTGCATCTTCCACTTCGCTGAACCCCTGTTTTAATGCAGGTGCTAGCGGCGTGGATGTCTGGGCCCAGGCCCATAATTCGCCATTGAATTTATCCCGGTTGTTGGCGAGGTAGAGGCGGTTTTTTTTTGCATG
>JACMLR010000366.1 GCA_014379515.1 Chitinophagaceae bacterium | reverse complement strand
AGCGAAAGCAAGTACCCATGTACGTTTGCTTTCGCTCTCCGCTTTCGACAGTTTAATTCACAGAGCTGTCCCCCGCTCTCTCGCTCTGTTTCTCGCTCTTCCTACTCCGCTCTGATTAATATCTGTAGTGTTCAGGCTTAAACGGCCCTTCCTTCGTAATACCAAGGTATTCTGACTGTGCTCCAGTCAGTTCTTCCAATTCCACACCAATTTTTGCAAGGTGCAAGCGAGCAACTTTTTCATCAAGGTGTTTTGGAAGAACGTAAACGTTGTTGTCGTATTTCTTGTGATTCATCCAAAGCTCGATTTGCGCAAGTGTTTGGTTTGAGAACGAGTTACTCATCACAAATGATGGGTGACCAGTTGCACAACCAAGGTTCACTAAACGGCCTTCAGCAAGGATGATGACATCATTGCCATCTACATTGTAAATATCAACCTGTGGTTTGATTGTATCCTTTGTATGACCATAGTTTGTATTCAACCATGCGATGTCGATTTCAATATCGAAGTGGCCGATATTGCAAACGATGGCTTTATCCTTCATCAATTTGAAGTGTTCGCCTGTGATAAGATCACGGCAACCAGAAGCTGTAACAACGATATCAGCTTCTTTCACTGCATCTTTCATTTTCTTTACCGCGAAACCATCCATTGCCGCCTGAAGCGCACAGATCGGATCGATTTCAGTAACGATAACACGGCAACCTGCACCAGCTAGAGAAGCCGCAGATCCTTTACCCACATCACCATAACCACCAACAACTGCAACTTTACCGGCAAGCATTACATCGGTAGCGCGACGGATTGAATCAACCAATGACTCTTTACAGCCATATTTGTTATCGAATTTCGATTTAGTAACCGAATCGTTTACATTGATCGCAGGCATCGGCAATGTTCCTTTTGCAACTCTTTCATATAAACGATGCACACCAGTTGTAGTTTCTTCAGAAATACCTCTAACATGCTGAACGAGTTCCGGATAAGTATCGAGTACCATATTGGTAAGATCACCACCGTCATCAAGGATCATATTCAACGGACGATCAGCCGCGCCAAAGAACAATGTTTGTTCGATACACCAATCAGCTTCTTCCTGTGTTTGACCTTTCCATGCAAAAACACCAATACCAGCAGCAGCAATTGCAGCAGCAGCATGATCCTGTGTAGAGAAGATGTTGCAAGAACTCCATTTTACTTCTGCACCAAGTGCCGTCAGCGTTTCAATCAATACTGCAGTTTGAATAGTCATGTGCAAACAGCCGGCAACGCGAGCGCCTTTCAATGGCTGTGTCGGTCCAAATTCCTTACGAATACTCATCAGACCCGGCATTTCTGCTTCGGCAAGCCTGATTTCCTTGCGTCCCCACTCCGCGAGGCTAATATCTTTTACTTTGTGCTTAAGATTAAAATCAATGTTCTTTACTGTTGTTGACATTTGTGTACTTTTTTTAAGTTCGGCGCAAAACTACTATTATTGGGTGTAAACTACAAGTATTGACAAGCATTTTGAATCACTTATGTACATCACTTCAACAAAGCGATATACTACAACTCATTAGATATCGTAACTTCCCACAAATACCCGGTTATGAACGTATATGATACCGTTTCGCAAGCTGTAAATGAATTGAAAAAGAGGGGATACACGCTCGATTTCAATCTGAAAGAAAACTGCATCATCTGCAACGAAACGGAATATCAACCCGACGACTTTGAAATCACAGAAGTGTATCGTTTTGAGGGAAACACAGATCCTGCCGATGAAGCGATCGTCTATGCCATCGAGTCAAAAGAAGGCGTAAAGGGAGTGTTAGTGAATGGTTATGGCCCTTCAGCGGATACAATGACTTCCACAATGGCGAAGAAATTGAGGATGAATCGGGAAGAGTGAGGTTTGGGAGAGAATATAGAATATAGAATATTGAATGTAGAAATATCGAATTCATTCCAACATGAATCAATTGTTGAGGACGCTTTTCCAGATTTGTTTGCTCTCGGTTCCATTCGCTTCTTTCTCCCAACAATTTGGGGGTAATCCTCCATCTATCAAATGGCGCCAGATCAATACAGATACTTCACGCGTCATTTTTCCAAATGGATTGGAACGTTACGCGCGGGATGTAGCCGCCATTACAGGTCAACTGAGTATTTCACAATCGACAATAGGGAATAGCTTCCGGAAGATTAATATAGTACTTCAAAATCAAACGACCTTTTCGAATGGATATGTCGGTCTCGGACCCTACCGAAGTGAATTTTATTTGAACCCACTTCAAAACAGTTTCGATTTGGGAAGTATTCCCTGGCATCAGCAATTAGCATTGCATGAATTTCGCCATGTTCAACAGTTTAATAATTTTCGAAAGGGAATATCTTCTGTTTTTTACATTTTCGGAGGAGAACTTGCGGTTTCACTCGCCAATAGTGCTGCAGTTCCAAATTGGTTTTGGGAAGGTGATGCTGTTTTCCAGGAAACGAAATTTAGTAAACAGGGCAGGGGTCGGTTACCACATTTCTTCAATGGCTATCGCTCTATTTGGTCGGCAGGAAAAAATTATTCGTGGCAGAAATTACGAAATGGATCGCTGCGCGATTATGTGCCCGACCATTACCAGCTCGGGTATCTCATAACAGCCTACGGAAGGCAACAATATGGTGATGATATTTGGGCCAAGGTTACCGACGATGCAGTTCGATTTAAAGGCCTTTTCTATCCTTTTCAAAAAGCCATTCGAAAATATACGGGAACAGACTATGACGAATTTCGGTCAACCGCGCTCAATTTTTTCAAAGACCAAACGGATACAGAAGGCGATATCCTGAGTAATCTTGCAAGCCAGCAAAAGCATTTTTTAGGAGATGAAGAATATCCGCAATGGCTGAATGATACAGAGATCCTCCTCGTCAATAGTAGCTACAAACGGATCCCTACTTTTGTAAAGCGAAATGTTGAAACGGGGAAAGAAATAAAGATCCGGGTGAAGGATATCTCGACAGACAATTATTTTTCTTATCGTAATAACAGGATTGTATATGCCGGGTATTCAGCCGATGCTCGATGGGGCTGGCGCGATTATAGCGATATCAGGGTGCTTGATGTATCCACTGGAGAGCAACGGACAATAACGCACCGGTCTAAATATTTTGCGCCAGACATTTCCGAAGATGGTTCACGAATTGTTGCAGTCGAAGCCCTACCGTCGGGTCAGTTCTCCTTACATTTGATTAATGCTGCAGACGGTGCTATTCTCTCGCGATTGCCTAACCGCGATAGCGTGTTTTATACTTATCCGAAATTTTATCGCAACAATCAGATCGTAACTGCAGTTCGGAACCAGGTTGGCGAAATGGCGTTGGTGTTGGTAGATGCTAGTACGGGATCTATGGAACAACTGGTGCCGTTTTCAATGAACGTTATCGGTTTTCCAAATGTTAGTGGCGACACGATCACGTTCACCGCAACAAGTAACAATACAGATGCATTATTTGCGATCATCAACAAGAAACTGCACAAATTTCAGCCATCCATTGAAAATAAAGCAACGGGCAGTTACCAGCTATCGCTGTTCAATGGAAAGCTTGCGTGGACAAATTTCACCGCCGTTGGCTATCGTTACCTATTGCAGGCATTCAACCCAAATTCGTTTGAAGAAATACCCGACAACAAATTAGATCGGTCATTATCAACATTTGGAATTACCTCTCTAAATCAACCTGTAAATATCATTGAGCAATCCAATGCCGATAGCTATGAAGTACGGAAGTATAAGTCGTCATTTCGGTTGTTCAATTTTCATAGTTGGCTGCCTAACTTTTCAGATGCGGAGTATGGCTATTCTTTCCTGAGCGAAAATATTCTAAACACGCTTCAAACGGAAGCGTATTTTACTTACAATCGGAATGAAGAAAGCAAGAAGATCGGTTTTCTTGCGTCGTACGCTGCGCTTTATCCATGGATTCGAATCGGAGGCGCGTTCACTAAAGATCGCCCAGGTCTCGTACGGAACAACACACTGATTTATATCGATGAGTGGGAAGGACGCGCCGGGTTGTTATTGCCATTGAATTTTTCACGCGGTCGGGCCTATCGATCATTGCAATTAAGTACTGATATCGTTTTTGCACAACCGCAAATTATTGGAACCTACAAAGACTCACTCACAGCCCGAGGCTATAGCTACCTCAATTCACGTGTATTGTTTTCCAGTCAATCGCAAAAGGCCCGGCAACATATTTATCCGCGATTCGCGCAAACGATCGAATTAGTCCATCATCATTCCGTGACATCCTTACGCGGCGAACAGTTCCTTGCAAATGGATATTTGTATCTGCCCGGCGTTCATGTAAATCATAACCTGGTTGTGAATGTCGCGTGGCAAAACAAGGACACAGCAAATGATCTTTCTTATTCAAATCGATTTCCGTTTTCGCGTGGGTACAGTGCAACGAGGTTTCCCTCAAACTTTTTACAACGGCAACAGTACAAAGCTGGCGCTAATTATCATCTCCCGTTACTATATCCTGATTGGGGAATTGGTAACATTGTATACTTTTTGCGCGTACGCGCGAATGCCTTTTATGATTTTACGCGTGCTGAAGGATTCAGCAAAACAACAGGCCGGTCTGCAACACTCGACTATCGTTCATATGGAGCCGAAATTTATTTCGATACTAAATGGTGGAACCAGCAACCGATCAGTTTTGGTGTTAGATACAGCCGGTTATTAGATGGACCAAACCAGGGGCTCGCACCTAACCAATATGAGTTTATCCTTCCGGTTGATCTGATAAATCGTTAACCCAGGCCAGCGAGACTTTCTTTAATTGCAAGAATCTTTGCTTCCGCATCTGCTTTTTTCCGTTTCTCCAGATCAACAACTTCGGCTTTTGCATTGGAAACAAAGCGTTCATTGCTTAATTTCTTATCAACAGATTGCAAAAATCCTTGCTGATAGTGCAACTCTTTCAGCAATTCTTCACGCTGACTGCCTTTGTCGATTGGTTGTTCTGCTACCAGGTAAAATTTATCTTTTCCAATAACTGCAGAAATAGAACCGGCAACCGTTTCTTTTACGAAATTGATTGCACTTGCATTTACCTGTTTCGACAATATCGAATTGATTGGTTCGTATACTTCCGGGTTTAGTGTCAGAACAGATAATTCAATCTGTTCTTTTGGTTTGATCTGTTGCTTATTTCTTGTGTCACGTATGCCAGTGATCACATCTTTCAATAGCTGGCCTTGCAACAGAATTGTATTGTCGTTGCTTTTTAATGAAGATTGTTGGCGAATCGTTAGATCATCCCCAGCATTACGCTCTTTCAATGAATGATAAATTTCTTCCGTGATAAATGGCATGAACGGGTGTAGTAATTGAATCAATTCTTCGAAAAAGGAAACTGTTTTGTTATATGTTTTTGGATCGATCGCTTGTTCGAAACCTGGTTTCACCCATTCAAGATACCAGCTGCAGAAATCATCCCAAATCAGCGAATAAATTGTTTTTAACGCCTCGCTTAATCGGAAATCTTTATAAAGTGTTTCCAGTTCGTTGTTGACTTGAGCGAGTCTTTCTTCAAACCATTGGATGGCAAATTGATTTGAATTTGAATCGACTGAATTGCTAATTCTACCTTCCCACATTTTGACAAGGCGGAGCGCATTCCAAAGT
>JACMLR010000034.1 GCA_014379515.1 Chitinophagaceae bacterium | reverse complement strand
GAACAACAAAATTGCGAGAGCAGATGTGCCCTGAGCGATTTTGTCGGCGCCTTTCAGCACTTCGAGTTCTACTTTACTCTCCAGGTAATCCCTGGAAGACTTCAATAGCAATGACACTTTATCTTGTAAGGTAGTTGAGGTTTGCATATTTGTAAAATTGAATTAAAGGCGTAAACCAATGGATTACGCCTTTAATACTTCAAAGAGAAGCTGCCGTTATAATTAAGGCCGGAGCAAAATCTCCGTTCAATTAATGCAACTTAGCTCTGGAAGATTCATTCAGAATAATCCTTATGAGAAAGATTTTTCAGCTAGATTTTGAGCCTGGTTTTTAACACGACCAGCTTTGTCAGAGATGAAACCTTCTGCCTGATCAGCGAGCTCTTGTCCGAAGCCTTTTACTGAATCGGTAAGTTTCTGACGTGTTGTGCTTCCTTTATCTGGAGCGAAGAGCAAGCCTAAAACTGCTCCAACTGCTACACCGGCTAAAACGCCAGCAACAATTTTTCCTGTTGATTCCATAGTCGTAAAATTTAAATATTAAAAAGAATTTTTCGTGTTACCCTCGATATTGCGTTTATCCGTGTCAGTTTCACTATTGAAATCTTTCATGATTTCATCTTTAGTGTGACCAACTTTTTGTTGAATGCGACCCCAGAGTTCATTTTCTTTCCCTTCTACATAAAGCAAATCGTCGTCTGTCAGGTCAGCATATTTTTGTTTCAACTTACCCTTCATTTCATTCCATTTGCCCTTGATAATTGAATTGTCCATAAACAATGATTTAATGATTACTAAAATTGTTCCATCCTTTCAGCAGTGCCAGTTCGTTTTTTATTTCCGTTCTTTTATCGTCGACTCCAGTCATGAAGCGTTTCCACCAGGTACGGGCTTCTTTCGCTTTGACCATTTTGCCAAATTTGACCGCATCAAAGGCGGTGAAATTTCCGGCAGGTCCGGATTGCATAGAAGCAAGAGAATTGAATTTCATAATGTGCGGAGTTGAAATTATTCAATTGGTTTACGGCCGCTGATAAGTCTCAACAGGATCGCAACAACTGCAATCACAAGTAACACATGGATAAGACCAGTTGCGCTATACGCGAAAACACCAATTGCCCATCCGATAATCAGGATGATTGCTACGATGTACAATAAGCTATTCATAACGTTGATTTTTTTGGTTTATAAATATTGTCTGAACTATATTTGAAAAGATTGTGCCTGAAAACCAAGTCTAAAAAGACGCATGTTATCGAAATACGCTGAAACCCGCTGTGGGCAACGTTTTCAGATCAATATCCTTAAAAATTTGCCCGCGGCAATCTGAGGTTTGCGGGGAATTTTTTCCCCAAATCACCAGTTACTTTGTGGTCATTTTTCAAAGATTACTCTATGCGGGATGAGAAACTAAAAAGCATTCGAATTTTAACCGCATTAAGCATTGCCCTGATCTTTATCACTGGGATCATTGCCACGTTTAGCATTCGCAATCTTAATTGGAATGTGCGCTGGACGCTGCATACCAAAGATGTTCTACGGCTCAGTGATGAATTATACAATGCGGTTTTGCAAAGCGAGAGCGGCCTCCGAGGTTATATGCTCAGCAGGGACCAGTCGTTTGTAAAGGATTTTAGTAATGGAAAAATCACGTCTTCCAAATTGCTCGATAGCCTCGAGGAACTTACCGTAGATAATTTCAGCCAACAGCGAAACTTTGCTATACTTCGGTCCGTCATTAAGGAACGGATGAACCTGCTCGACGGAATCTTTGCGACCGTTGGTGGTTCGATGACTCAAATTGATTCTTCCGTCGCTGACCAGGTAATACAAGGTAAAGTGTTGACTCAAAGAATTCGCCAACGCATCAACGACATTATCTTAACCGAAGAAGCACTTCTTTATGAACGTAACCTTGGGTTAACCAGATATCTAAACCTTTTACCAGCAATTCTAATTTTTACAACAATTATTGGATTTGGCGCAGGTGCCTTATCACTTTATTCAATCTACCGGTATAACAAAAGCAAGAAAGACGCTGACAGGCGAATTGCTGATTACCAGGACCAGCTTAAAGAGCAGATCGTTCGATTAAACATTTCGAACCAGGAGCTTGAACAGTTTGCTTACGTAGCGTCACACGATTTACAAGAGCCTTTGCGTAAAATAAGTGCGTTCGGAGAATTATTAAATGATCAATACAACGAGAAACTGGAAGGTGACGGCACACTTTACTTAGATCGGATCATCGGCTCTTCGAGACGGATGCGCAGTTTGATAACCGATTTATTGAATTATAGCCGCGTGACCCGCAAAACCGTATTAGAAACTGTTGACCTGAATATAGTGTTGCAAATGGTGAGAGAAGATTTAGAAATCTTAATTGGCGATAAAAATGCTGAAATTACTGGACAAAACCTGTTGCGGGTACGGGGAAATATTTCCGAATACCGTCAACTATTCCAGAACCTGATCAGCAACTCATTAAAATTTGCAAGTCCGGAACGGAAACCTGCAATCCGGATTTCATCATTACCCGCCAGTAATGAAGATTTGAACCGCGTGCCTTCATTCATACAAAATCAAAAATATATCTCCGTTACTTTCGAAGACAACGGAATCGGCTTTGAGGAAGAATATGCACAGAAGATCTTCGTAATTTTCCAACGACTCCACGCCCGCGAACAGTTTGAAGGAACCGGCATTGGGTTGGCCGTATGTAAAAAGATTGCCGAGAAATACAACGGCGCTATCTATGCGAAGTCAGTTCCGGGCAAAAGCGCGACATTCACCGTAATTCTTCCGGCAGCATAATGTGTCTTGTACGCAACTATGATTTCTATCAGTTATGCGCGGTAAGATGCTTTAACTGCAGTTGACCATTCTTCAACCGTTCAACCTGGCCTTGCAGCAAAAGCGCAAATTCAGCAGGAGTATTAGAAAGACCATCAACAACTTTAATATACCATTCGAGCATATGTTTTTCAACGCAACGGGCAGAATCTATGATAATGTTCATCTTTTTGCCCGTGATTGCATTATCAAACATGCGGCAGGCGGTAAGGAAATATTCACCGTATGTTTTAAGTGAAGAGCCGGATTGTGGAACCAGTGCTTCCAGTTGCTGAATGTTTTTTTCACTTTCATCGGCACGAGCTTCAAAATAATTTTTAAGTTGTTCGTCTTTCGTTACCTGTGATGCTTTATCGAAAGAGGCCATGCGTTCGGAGTTAATTCGAATAAGATTATCAATCGATTCGGCGAGATAGCTATTACCTTTCATACTGTACAGTTTAGGTTGTATTTAGATTAATTAATTGCAATGAGCAAGCAAGTGTGGTATCATGGATCTGGACTTCATCAAACGATGAAATTGAGCATTGATCGTCTGTGTTACATTGGTCTCTTTATTCCGAAGCATATTACAGATAAAGCGATACAGGATAGCGTATTGATCTTCGATCCGATAAATGATGGTGGTAATTCGTTGGAGGTCTGACTGATTTTTAACCCGGTCGAGTTCATGCCACATGGTTTGAGAGACCGAAAACAATGAATAGCCAGTTGTTGATTCAACCGGTAACATCGAGCTCAATTCTGAAAGGTTTGCATGACTTTGATATGACAGTTCTAGAAATTTTTCTTTAATTGGTGACTGTTCGAACTTTTTCGCGAAAAAAGCATACTTACTTTCGCGGTCTTCATTTAATTTTATCAACCTGATAAGCAGATCAGCAAAGGGAATATGGAGTCGGTACATTTATCTACTTGTTTCCATTTAGATAAGAAATTTCATGCCCCCGGCAAATAAGCTTATCTCTGTTTAATCAGTAAATTTCACGGGGAAGAAATTCCCCGAACAAATGAGAAAAGATAACTTTAAGTAACACAAAATATATGAACAAAAAACAGACAATGGTCCTGGTTGCAGAAGATGATGCCGACGATCGCTTATTGATTCAAAAGGCATTCACCAAAGGTTGTGAAACCGGAGATCTTGTGTATGTTGAGGATGGCGATCAGCTTATGCGGTACTTGAAAAGACAGGCCCCATATAATAACGAAGAGAAATATCCGAGACCTCAAATTGTGTTACTTGATCTCAATATGCCGAAGAAAGATGGCAGAGAGGCGCTCAAAGAAATTAAAAGTGATAAGGAACTTTGTAAAATTCCTGTAATCATTTTTACAACTTCAAAACAACAGGAAGATATCGAGAGTATGTATATGCTCGGTAGTAATAGTTACATTACCAAACCATCATCGTTTGATGGACTTCTTTCAATCGCCAAAGAAATAGAAACATATTGGTTTCATACGGTTGAACTTCCCGTGTCATAATTTGTTATAACCCCTATCATGCTTCAGGAACAAATTCGAATACTATATGTTGATGACGACGAAGATGATTTTTTGCTTGTACAAACGTTACTGCAAAAAGTCAGGCGTTCATTGTTTGCAATGGATCGGGCAGCCACTTATGATGAAGCCCTTGGCAAATTGCATAATGAATACGACCTCTTCCTTGTCGATTACAAATTGGGCAAAGAAAACGGTCTCGAACTTCTCCAGGCTATAAAATCCAGAAAAAAATACGCGCCGGTCATCATGCTTACGGGGATGGAAAACGGCGAGCTGGATATCCAGGCGATGCGTGAAGGTGCTGCCGATTATTTAATAAAAGGTGATTTCGATGCCGAGATGTTGCATCGTACGATTCGTTATGCTATCCGTGACGCCATCTTATTACAAACGCTGGAGATTAGCGCTAACCGTTTCCGGAACATTTTTGAACGCGCCGCTGACCCCATCATCTTAATTGATTCAGATGGCATGATGAAGGAAGCCAACCCGGCGTTTGTGAATCGGTTCGGTTACAATCCTGAAGAATTAGACCGGGGCGCCTCTTTTTTTTCAATGATTACTATTAGCGACCATGTCGAACTGATTACTGAAACGATTAAAAAAGATGAAGAGCTGAACGACCTGGAAACAAGCCTGCATGTAGCGGATGACGGGCAAATAGATGTTCTGATCAGCGTAGTAATGCACGACTCGCAGGCGAAAATGTACCAGGTGATGATTAAAGACCTTACCTCTCTCCGTATCAAAGAAGAAGAAACCAGGAACCTCAAACGGTTTTCCTCTACTGGTAGGATTGCACGGATCATTGCGCATGAAGTAAAAAATCCACTTACTAATATCACGCTTTCCGCCGACCAACTAAAGGTTGAATTGCCAGAGGAAGTCTATAAAGAAACGGGCGATCTAATTGAGATCATCCAACGGAATTGCACCCGAATTAATCAACTTGTTTCGGAATTATTATACTCCACAAGATTTAGCGAACTGCAAACTTCGAAACACTCTATCAATGTTGTTTTGGAAGAGGCCCTTGAAATGGCAAAGGATCGTCTTAACCTGAAAAAGATCAAAGTTCTTAAACGATACGACGATGGAATTTGTGATATCGATGTCGATTCAGAAAAAATCAAAATCGCCTTTTTGAATCTTATCGTTAATGCGATCGAAGCGATGGAGCAGGAATCAGGAGTTTTGTCTGTTTCTACTTACGTAAAGGATAGCAAATGTTTTATTGAAATCTCCGACAACGGCTCAGGCATTGCATCAGAACATCTCGAGCACCTGTTTGAACCCTTTTTCACAAATAAAGAAAAAGGAACGGGATTGGGTCTAACGAATACGCAAAACATAATTCTTAGCCATAAAGGTTCGATCCGCGTGAAGAGCGACAGCGGCCGCGGAACAACATTCATTGTTTCATTGAATCTCAATTAAACTTTTGGGTCGGGACTTGCCGACGGATCTGCTGGCGGTCTAACCGCGCTTGGTGCTCCAGGAGGATTGTATGCTGGATCATCTGCCAGCACTTTTCGACGTAACCGGTTTCGCAATCGCATTACCGGAGAGTTGAGCGGGTTTAGTTTGGGGGTTTCGTCTCCCAGCAAAACACCCCAATGCTTCATACCATCAATCCGATCAAAAACAACCTTCAAAACAGCCAACGACGGAATTGCGAGGAACATGCCTCCGACTCCTGCAAGCGCCTGACCGATCAGTAAGCCCACGATTGTCACCAACGCGTTGAGCCGTACTTTGGAGCCCACGACATAGGGCATGATAATATTGTTATCGATAAACTGTACAACTCCTAAAACCCCAAGAACTGCTACAACATGCCACAATTGATCGGATGTCGCGAGGGTAATCAGTGCCGCGAGTATGTTTGCGATGATTGCCCCGATATACGGTAACAAGTTCATTATGGCGAAAATAACGGCAATCAATATGGAATACTTGATACCAATAATCGAGAGTATAATCCCATTCATTAAAGCAACAAGAAGCATTTCGATTAAGAGACCGGTTAAATAACTCTTCAGTGTTTTTTCCGTGTCATAAATCACCGATTGCATTTCAGTATGGTAATCGCGCGAAGAACATAAAAAAAGAAAACGTAGCAATAAATTTTTATAGTAAAGAATCAAAAAAATGTATAGAGGCAAAAGTCCCAGCCATATGAGTATATGACTAACCGATGCAGCCGTACCGCCGGCAACTCCCATCGCAGAATCCCCTAATTTCTTGACTTGTTCATTTAATACTTGCCCCTGGCGCTGTGTTGAGAAACCCGCTTGAGCTTCAATCCACTGACTTAGTGCGCTTATATGTTTTTGGACGTTTTCCTGAATTTTTGGGAGGTCGGACATCAGGTTGTTCAATTGAGAAAATAAAAGGACGAGTAATCCTAAAAAGAGGGCAAGTGCAAGAATGACACTCAATATAATTGCAAGAAAGTTGGGAAATTTCAACCGGAGAAAAAACCGATATACGGGCAGCAATAAAATGCTTAAAAGGAAAGCAAAACCAAGTGGAATAATAATGTCGCTTCCGACATAAATCAATGTAGCAAGAAGAAACAACCCGAATAACTGAATAACACGAGTGTTGATGGTCATGGACTTTGGCATAGTAAAGGGTTTTAAAAAAAAAGCCCGCCTAGAAAAGCAGGCCGTGTTTGGTTAGGCTCTGATTAGAAATCGTTCTCTAATAGTAGAATTATGTTTGTTCAAATCCACCCGTTGTTTAATCTCGAAGCACTTCTGCACCTCCGGTAACCCTTAAACCGGAATGCTCTCAAACCGGGTAAATCTGTTCGATGTTTGTTTCATGAGCAGTAGAAGAAACCGTTGAATTACCAAGCTCGCTCAAGAAAAGGCGTTAATGGCCAATAACGTAATGAGCAAAATAAAAATCGAGGTTGCAAAATGTTTCTTCATAATCCTTGTTACTGCGCAATATTTCAATTGATGTGCCAATGATTTTTAAAGAGAAGCCACGCAATCGTGATTGTGATTTTGGGGAAATTTTGTCACACAATGTTCACTCTACCACAAAATTTCGAAAAATCGCAAAATCGGGTGTGTGCGTCCCTGATGTCCGTGGCATTAATTTTTTAGCATGCTGGTCTGAAACCATTTTTATGTTCATCAAAAAGCACTTTATGAAAAAGATTCTCTTCTCAGCCGCATTACTTCTCGGCGGTACCGCATTATTTGCGCAGAAAAAAACCCAGCTAATTTTAAAGGGTGGGGTAAACTTCGCCAACATTTCTGTTGAAGACGACGGCGATGTCAATGAAGCCTCCATGCTTACTTCTTTCCATGCTGGTCTTGGTGTCAATGTGCCAATTACTCCCGGCTTCTACTTTCAACCGGCGTTATTGGTAACAGGAAAAGGTTCCAAGCTTCAAAGTGGTAGTACTACAGACAACACGTACTACAAATCAACTACGAATCCAATCTATCTCGAGCTCCCACTGAATTTTATTGGCAAAATTCCATTAGCAGAAAACACTGGTATCATCCTCGGTGCTGGTCCATATGTAGCGATGGGTATTGCAGGTAAAAACAAAGTGGAAGGTAAATTTTCTGGCGTTGCCTTCAACAGCGAAAACAAAATTGACTTCAGTAACGACGATCCAACTACTGTCAATTATGAAGAAGATGCTGGTATCGGCAAGATGAAACGTTTTGATCTTGGCGCGAACCTTCTTGCAGGACTTGATTTTGGCAGAGTTTCCTTAACTGGTCAATATGGTCTTGGCTTTACAAAAATCGCTAGCGGAACAGACAATAGCGACGATAACAAAAACAAACATCGCGTTTGGGGTATCTCTTTAGGCTTGAAGCTATAAGCAAAGCCAAACAATTCGCCGGATGTTCCCGTGCATGAAAACATCTTATTTTACCGGCGCTAGTAAAATTGAAACTCAACGAAAGACCCCGCAATTGCGGGGTCTTTCTATTTGATTAAGCTCGTCTTGCATGAATTTGCAAACTGATCTTGCTATGAAGATCCTCGGGTCTGAATGGTTTATGAATAAAATCTGTAAAGCCCTTTTGCAAAAGGTCTGCCTGAATATTGTCATAAACAGCCGCAGTAAACGCAAGGATTGGAATATTTGGGTCGATCTTCCTGATTTCGCGGAGCGCAGTAGCGCCATCCATTTCAGGCATTTCAAGATCGATCAGCAATAAGTCAAAGATTCCTGGCCGGAATTTGCTTACTGCTTCTCGCCCATTCACAGCATCCGTGACGGTGATACCCCACTTGGTCAGGAATCGTTTTGCGACTGCAAGGTTTACATTATTATCTTCTGCGATCAATATGTGAACTCCCTCCAAGGAAGCCAGCGTTTTCGATCGGTCTTCGTTTATATACAGTTTCCTGTTTTCATTGATAGGGAGCTCAACGGTGAAATGAAACGTCGTTCCTTTTCCTTCCTTACTTTCCAACATCAACTCGCTATTGAATTTGCTGATCAATTGCTTGGTGATGGAAAGTCCTAAGCCGGTACCACCGTACTTACGGGTTGTATTTACGTCTGCCTGTGTAAAGCTTTCAAAAATTTCACGATGTTTATTTGCAGGAATACCAATGCCCGTATCGCGAACAATAAATTGTAGTGTTGCGCGGGTACTTGATGCGAAGATCTTCCTTGCTGCGATAGTTATGGAACCACTATGAGTAAACTTGATGGCATTGGAAAGAAGGTTGCTCAGGATCTGGTTCAACCGGGTCTCATCCGTCATCAGTTCCATGTCTAAGCGATCGTCGACATCAGTAACAAATAGTAATCCCTTTGTAGTTACCTGAGATGCAAACTGCGAAGCGACGCGTTCTACAAACATCTTCATATTTACGGGCGAGTTTGCTAATTCCAATTTGCCCGCTTCAATCTTATTGTAATCGAGAATGTCATTGATGAGCACCATCATGTGTTCCGATGAATACCGGAGGATGTCAAGATGGGATTGCTGTGAAGGGAGATATTCTTCCTGCAGCAACAGATTCGACGATCCGATAATACCGTTCAACGGCGTTCGAAGTTCGTGGCTCATATTCGAGAGAAATCTTGTTTTCACTTTCGCAGCAGCTTCTGCTTTCTCTTTCGATTTCATCAATTCGAATTCTGTCATCTTAACGTTTGCGATATCAAGAATACTGATCTTGATGTACTTTGTTTTTTTATAGTGAAATGAAGTGACACTCACATAGGCTGGAAAGGTTTTCCCGGTTTTAGTTGTAAAGCTCAGTTCTCCCTGCCAGTTTTGAGTGATACCATTAACTGCTTTTTCGATGGAATTAAAACGTTTGATATGTTCTTCATCAAACCAATTTTCAATATGCGTGCCTTCGATTTCGCGGTGTTCCTGCGTTTCAAACATATCAAGTGCCCGCTGATTGCAACTTGCTACAATGTTTGAATCGGCATACATAATAAATACACCATCAAGAGAGGTATTGTAAATCGTGTCACCAAATTTCTTTTCCTGGAGTATCGCTACTTCGTTGTCTTTGTTTACCCGAAGAATAGCGTAGGAAAACACCATCGTAAGAACATACGAGAGGATAAGATTACTGTTGTACAATCGCGAATACAACGCATCGTTGATTGTTTCAATATCATTTTGAAATGGGCTGACAAAAATTGTAAGAATCAGCGAGTATATCGTAAGCGAGTAAACGATCACCAGTTCTTTATAATTTCTTCGGATACTTACAACGAACGTCAATACAAGAAAATATGGAAAGAAAAGAAAGTACTCTCCGGCTCGGAGTCCTTCGACGTACGAGATAATAATGAGGTATAAATTGACATTAATAATGGAAAGGATTCGTCCAATTTCAAGGCGACCTTTTGCACTGAAGTAAAACGCAAGGAGAAATATATAAGCTGATGTAATATTGATCAGCGCACTTATATAAAGTGAGTTGACGAAATAAACGATAACGGATAAAACGTTTACAAGCAGCGCGAGTAGTACGAATTGATTAAATCGTACAATCTTTTTGCGAAGATCTTTATTGACCGTCCCGTCTTCCAGACCGGAATAAACGATATCACGGTAAATTGACCAGAACAAATAAAATAATTTGCCTTTCATAGAGTTATTGGGTAGTAATGGTTGACTACGGATTATTTAGTCAACCATTTTATTGATCCAATAACGCAAAACCGGTACAACTATTTTCCTTTGAACAAACCCACTGACCCTAAGCCCTTCATTTTCAATCAGAAAATTGATCAGGAGTCGCTACACAGCCTCTACGAAGACGATTTTCCTTACATGGAAGAGATCTTTTCAATCACTTTATCCCAACTCAAACCGGATTTGAATGTATTCAAGCTGTCTTTTGAGCGGCAAGATTTGCCTTCAGTTCGCCAGATGGTTCATAAGATCAAACCTAGTTTCGGGTTCGTTGGGCTTCCCGCTGTGCAGCAAACCTGCAAACAATTTGAGGATCTGTGCGCAAATGCCACAGATATTGACGAACTTAAAACGCCGTACATCGCTTTATGCAACCAATTAGATGATGCATTGATCGTTATAGAAAGCGAATATTTTAAATTTAAAGAATATAACCAAGCATAGCTATGAGTCTGAGTTGCGTAATTGTTGAAGATTTGCAGGTTGCTGCGGAATACACCCGGAAATGCTGTGAGAAGAGCGGTCTGCTTGAGGTGAAAGGTCATTTCACAAATGTTGCCGACGCCCTTACTTTTCTGAATGCTAATACTGTTGACCTGCTGTTTTTAGATGTTGAGATGCCCGGAGCTACCGGATTTGAATTACTGGATCAACTCGGCTATACACCAAAAGTTATCCTTACGACGTCCAAAGCTGAATATGCATATGATGCGTTTGAATACAGCGTCATCGACTTCTTAAAAAAGCCTTTTACGTACCAACGATTCAGCGAAGCGCTACAAAAAGCCGTGGCCAAAGACAATGCAACGGCCGTAGCTGAAGCAACTGCAGACGATCACATATTTATAAAAAGTGATGGCAAGCTTGTTCGCCTGAATAACGATGATATCCTTTATATCGAGAGTATGGGTGACTATGTAAAATTTGTAACAGCGGAGAAGAAGTACATCACCCACAACACAATAAAAGCACTTGAGGAAAAGGTTAATAAATCTTCCTTTATGAAAGTGCATCGCTCTTATATTGTCAACCTCACGAAAATTGATGATATCAGGGAGAACGATCTATTTATCAAGGGCACCGAAATCCCCATCAGCAAGGCCCATAAGCAAGATGTGCTTAAGCGACTAAATATCATTTAATCCTTCAACGGCATTTTAACTCGTTCCATCGCCCATTTGCCGTTATCTATCTAAAAAACTTCCGTTCCGACGGGGCAGTTTGCATCTTTGTCTTGTTGAAACGAAAACAAAACGAGACTAAAAACGGACAATTTATAAAGTAATTATTGCGACGGTAGATCTGGAAACAACTCATGAAATCCGTACCCTTTTAGAACTGAGCGGTGAAAGCCGACTGGTTGAGCATCACAAGGATTTCACTTTCGAAGCCGGGCCCAAAGCCCGGTTTTTTGTTTGCGTCCAATACAAAATTCAGAATACAGAATAAAGAATAAAGAATACAGAATCCTTGCGGATACATCATATCACGAATTGGAGATCAAAAACTTTATCACTTTTTCTGGACAGAACTGATTTTCCACGGAATTCAGACTCTGTACGCTGTATTCTCCTCTATTCTTTATTCTGTATTCTGCACTCCAAATCACTCTTTCTCCTGCCTGAACACTCACCGCAAACCTAAAATCGAAACTATTTGCCCAAACATCGAAACCTTAAGGCCAAATGGCGAATAAGTTATGAAAAGGACGATTGCGTTTGCATCTTTGTATTGTTGATCTGATGCAATTGTTGAGCATCACCACACATCCACCATCCTTTCGAAATTCCAAAGAGTTCATCGCACCCTATTTCATATCCAATTCTGTTGAAAAGCCAATTACCAATAACTATTGAAAAGCTAATTGCAAATCTTTCCAGATCCTAAGAAAAAATCAAAACCAAAAATTTCCTCGAGAAAAGCCAATCCTATTCAATGAATGCCAACTTAAATCCGATGTCATTTCAATCACCAAAAAATTAAAATCTGGCCTATCGATGAAAAGAACTACTCAATGATTCCCCCAAAGACAAAATTTTTACAAGCCCGTGAATCACGGGCTTTTACTTTTACAAAAAATAAAAGGAGTGGTAATCTCTTACCACCCCTCTTCAAACCTTTCCAGGTTTCTGCACCGATTCTGACCCGTCCTAGTTTTTTGCAACATCAAATTTGCGGAAGATAGATTTCACGCCACTTTGAATTTCTTTCCTGGTTAGATTACTACTATTCACCTCGTCTGTTGACCAACCCTGCCACACTACTTTGTCTGTCTTGAGATCTACCATGGAAACAGTAATTGTTCCTTCCCTGGTTGAATAGATATCACTCTCATAACCCATAAAACGTTGAGGGTAAAACAACGTGCCGTATCGTCTTGTGTACGGGTTGTAGTAGAGACGGCTGAATGGCTGAGAATAAACCGGGTTATTGCGCTCCCTGGTTGATCTTTCAACCAGCACATCATAACCGATCAATACATCGGGGTTATTTCTCACTTCCCGCCATCCTTCTTTTTCCAGTTCCTCTTTTACCGCGTTTTTTATGTTTGTAACCGCAAGGGAATTGACTTTATTTTTTCCGCCTTTTTCCACATTATCCATCCACGAATAAGTTTTGAACCGGCTGAAATCAGTATCCTGATCCTTTTCTACGTGCGCTGTTGGCGCACAAGCAACCAACAGAAGAAATGCAGCGGAAACCAATGCTGTTGTAACTGCGCTCATCTTTTTCATAATACTCCTTTTTGCTGTTTATAATAATGTTGTTTCGCTTATTATAAACGGCAAAAAATGTGCGTCGCTTACTAATATTTCGCCAATGTTTAGTGAACGAAATGCCAAAAGGTTAATCGGTTATGTATCAAGATAGATTTGTTTAGCCCAATCCCGATTCTTCATGCTGCGCAGGAATAAGGATGTCAGAAAATCCTTTTCTGTACAATTTGTCCTGAAAATGTTGCTGAACTTCATACTCTCCATGTACAAGAAACAGTCGTTTGACAGATTTGGGATCCTGGCCAGAAAGAAACTGGCTTAAATCTTCGTAATCCCCATGAGCACTCATACTCCGGATCGAGCCAATTTCGGCATTTACCTGGTGGAGGACGCCATGGATTTTTACCTCTTTGATTCCGTTCATCAATCTGCCTCCCAAAGAGCGTGGCTCGCAATAACCAGTCATAAGAATTGTGTTCCTGCTATTCTCGATGTTGTTACTGATATGATGCTTTATTCGTCCTGCATCCGCCATTCCACTTGCTGAAATGATTACACAAGGTCCGTTTCGGAAGTTTAGTAGTTTGGATTCTTCAACACTTTTGATGTATCGCAATCCGCGGAATGAAAATGGATCTTGATCCGTTTGCAGAATGCGTTGGATCTGTTTATTAAAATTTTCCGGGAACCGCTTTGTTAATTCGGTTGCTTCAATACTTAATGGACTATCAACAAAGAATTCAATTGGTGGAAGGCGGTTCTCTATTTCAAGTTGATTTAATGCGAAAAGAATTTCCTGGGTACGACCAACACTGAATGCCGGCATTATCAATTTGCCTTTTTTCTGCAGACAGGTTTTTTCAATCCATTGCAAGAGGTGATCCGGTGTCGACGCCTGTGCATCGTGTAAACTATCGCCGTAAGTGGACTCAAGAATGATATAATCTGCCTGCGGAAATTCTTGTGGCGATTTTAAGATCATATCGCGATAGCGCCCAACGTCACCGCTAAAAGTTATTGCTGTTTGCTTTCCATTTTCAGAAACACGCAAGTGAACGGCCGCACTTCCGATAATGTGACCTGCATCAGTAAACGATACTTCCACATCTTCATCTACTTTTTGCCATTGTTCGTATGGTACCGGCCTGAACCGGGTTAGAGCATTTGCTGCGTCATCACTGGTATACAAGGGGGTTGCAAAAGGCAGCCCCTCCTGTGCGCGCCGCTTATTTGAAAATTTTGCATCAGCCTCCTGGATCTGCGCCGAATCTTCCAACAGTAATGCAGTAAGATCCTTCGTTGCCGGCGTGCAGTATATATTGCCCGAAAATCCATCCCGAACCAATCGCGGAATCAAGCCGCTGTGATCGATGTGTGCATGAGAAAGAATCAGATGATTGATTTGGGTAGGATCAAATCCCCAATTGCGATTCAACTGGTCTGTCTCATCACCCATGCCCTGGAAGAGACCACAATCGAGCAGGTATTTTTTTCCATTTGTAAGCGTAAGAATATGTTTTGAGCCGGTAACAGTTCGCGCAGCACCGTGGAAAGATAATTTCATGAGTAAAAATTAGAATAATGAAGTCTTACAATTGCGTTAACCCTTGCGCTTAAAAGACCAGGTAACAAAAAACTCAGCAACCACGTCGCCCTTATCATTTGTACCGATGGATTTTGCATTGATGGAGTGGCTTTCCCCGGTTTCGATCGCGCGGGCAATTGTTTGCTGAATAAGCGAGCCATCGACACACGTGAATGTCGTGCGGCCAACTGCTTTTTTAAAGTAATTGGATTCCAACTTAACGACGAGCATTGAAACCGGAGGTTTCAATTTATGCAGATGTGCTAATGAAAGAACGCCGGTACTCATTTCTGCGGCCATTGCGAGGCTGGCAAAATAGGTAGACCGGAAAGGGTTTTGAGTAAGCCACTTAAATGGAACCGTCGTTACACATTTATCAGCATCAATATAACGCACACGCACGCCCGAGAAAAAAGCGGCAGGTAACTTATAGAATAAAAACATCCGGAATTTAAGCGGATGCCTGACAAGTTGCAAAAATTCGTTGGATGCAGCAGGCATTCTAAAAGTTCTTATACTGTGCGGGATCAAGTGCTTTTGGATTCCACGTTGTCAAGAAATCCGTGACGCGTTGTTTGTCATACCCCTCGTCCTGTTCTAAATAGGCAGAGTTCTGCGTATGAAGTCGATTTCCCTTATCGTCTAGAATCACAAAAACCGGGAATCCAAAACGTTGTGGGTAGCCCAATTTCGCCATAATTTCTTTATTGAGATTTTCCTTGCTGTAATTGAGATGATAAACTACATAGTCGGCCTTCATAATAGAATCCAGTTGCGGATCTTTATTGACATACTCATAATAACGCGCACACCAAACACACCAGTTGCCGCCAATTTGTACAAATACATTTTTGCCCTCTTTGCTTGCCTGCTGGACTACTTTATCCAATTCAGTTGCGGCATTCTCCTCCGGCTTGTAGAGGTTGAACTTTTTCATATCCTGCGCGGAACAAATAAAAACTACCAAAAGAGAGAGTGACAGTGTCATGAATTTATTCATCGAAGATTATATTATTGTTTATCAATTTCAACTACACAAGCTAATACCTTTCCGCCGTTTCCTGCGCGCAGAACAATGTTGCCGGTTGAAGAAACCTGCGATCGTCCAGCGGCACGGGCGTTTAATCCAAGTGCGGCGTTTAGTCGCTGACTGAACTCGGTCTGGGGGTTGCGACTAATTGCAGCGTTCAATTCTACCCAATCAATTTCGTCTTTGCTTACGACTACTGCAATAGCATCGCGTTTACCTACACTGTCAGCTGTCATACTTTTATCCTTTGGAAAGACGCGGTATCCGGTGATTCCGCAAAATGGTGAGTATTTTGTTTTAGAAGGATCATCCGCACGTGGATACGGAAACAATGTATAGCTTGTTCCATCTGTTTCCTTACCGAAAACATAGATATAACACTCTGTTGAATTCTTTACTTCCATTTTAAATG
>JACMLR010000365.1 GCA_014379515.1 Chitinophagaceae bacterium | reverse complement strand
TCATACACAAACTCATAAAACGGATTTGAAGACACTCGTGAATTTATAAGCTCCGAAGGAGCGACGTATTTCAGCCTAGGCTGTAAGGCCTAGGTATAGAAGTTGAATTTGGAATTAGAGCCCTGAAGGGGCGAAGTATCCATTTGGACAGACAATGATCTGTTTTCGAGCCACCTCTTCATGTATCAATTAAGTTGTAAAGAAAAATACCAGTTTATATGCGTTCTATCATCACCGGAAAATTCTTTACTCATTATACCTTGTTGTTGAAAATACAAATGACACATGGGGCAGTCGCTTTCAAAGATCGGAGTTCATATCGTATTCAGTACCAAAAACCGACATCCGAGCATTTTGCCTGACATCGAGAATGAACTACATAAATATCTTGGTGGCGTATCTAATAATTTGAAATGCCCTGTTATCACTACAGGTGGTTACAATGATCATGTGCATGTGTTGTCCATTTTATCATCCACTATTCCATTGATGAAATTGATCGAAACCCTTAAATCGCATTCATCATTATGGGTAAAATCGAAAGGTGATTTGTATAAAGATTTCTATTGGCAGAGAGGCTATGGTGCATTCGCTGTATCAGCCCAAGATCTTCGAACAGTTGCAGATTATATTGGCGATCAACGCACTCATCATCAACATGTCTCATTTCAAGAAGAGCTCAGATCATTTCTCATAAAGTATGAGATACCTTATAACGAACGGTATCTCTGGGAATAAAAGTGTGCAATTCCACAAGCGATTGCAACGGATAAAACATATTACGTGTTTTCGTTGTTTATTTTTTTGGTAATTAGTGAACTGTTCTTCCTCATTGATATTTTTAAATTCCTTTTGAGCAAAAAACAGCGGAACGAAAAAAATACGCCGCCCCTTCAGGGCTCTAATGACAAAATCAACTGCTATACCCAGGCCTTACAGCCTGGGCTGAAGTACATCGCTCCTTCGGAGCTTGATATGCAACAATTATGTCGGAGTATCATTTGGTGTATTCATTCAGTTTTTACCTTGAGGAAACTATGGATGACAGATACGTCTTCCCTTCAAATATCGTGTGGGTACTCATTCTGGTGCACCTTTAAGTAAATTATGATGACAAAATACGTCGCCCGTTCAGGGCTCTAATTACAAAATCAACTGCTATACCCAGGCCTTACAGCCTGGGCTGAAATACACCGCTCCTTCGGAGCTGATGTTTGGCAATATGTCAGAGAGATTAACTGGTTGAACCATTCCATTCTTGCGGCGGGAAGGTTTTTTATATAGTAGATATGTCGCGCTCATATCCCTCTCCAAATTCGCTTTTTTTAAAACGCAATAATCAATGGGGTAAAAATGGTACCAATGTCTCAAGAACCCTGGACTTAATTGTCTCGACACTTCAGAGTTAATTGTTGCTTGGTTCCAACCATCACATTGATGAACCCAAGTAAAGATCCAACTCGATGTATACAATATGCCTATTGAGACAACTGACATTTTAAAAATAATGTGCTAACGCACTCAGAGATTCGGGCAAAAACTTGGTGACAGCTCCGTGGGAGCGTTGTATTCTAGCCGAGTCTTTAGGGCCTGGGTCAAAGGCGCGAAAAGAACATATATCGCTGTAAACGCGAAGTATTTTCTTTTAGTCGGTCGTTATAGTTCCTCCATCCCCTTCAATACAAATTGTGTGTTGACACCGTTAACTGACCAATTTCTTACGCAAACCTTTCAAGTGACCTTGACAATGCTGCATGAATTCTCAAGCTCCGAAGGAGCGATGTGTTCTAGCCCAGGCTGTAAGGCCTGGGTTAAATGCGCAAAAAGAACATAAAGCGCTGCAAGCGCGAAGTATTTTCTAATAAATCCGTGGATCGATCCAGCAAAAGTGGAATTGGGCTCTGGAGGCGCGGCATATTAAATCTTGTCGCCCTTTTCACGAGTCGGCACATTGTTTTGATACATGCACGATTTAGATAACTACGCACAGTTCGCGCCAGCACAGTTTGTTCCATCCGCTCGCGTAATTTCCTGTCATGATAAAATCTTGCTGGATCATCGTCTTCGCTTTTTTTTCTCTCCACACGTTAAATGCACAAATCAACGCAAAGACAGGTAAAATTGAAATGTTCAATGGTCGGCCAACAATCTTCGTGAACAATCAACCAATGGCGCCGATCTTTTATTCGCTCACCCATGCTTATACCGGTCGTTGGTCCTGGGAAGAAAATCCGCAGCGACAATTAAAAAACTTTTGCGAAACCGGCATCCGGCTTTTTCAACTCGACCTTTACTTCGAAGACATCTGGTTCAAAAACAAAAAAGAACTCGACCTGACAAAGGCACGTAAACAAGTCCAGGGGCTGCTGGAAGTTTGTCCGGATGCGAACATCGTTATTCGCGTGCATGTCAATGCCCCATTCTGGTGGAATGATGAACACCCGGAAGAGCTGACGAATTACGTGGACGGCCCACTCGACACGAGAAATTATGGTCCGCCTTTCGACACCGAGTCTGGTGATATCGAACGACCCCGTCGCGCAAGCCTCGCATCAATGAACTACCGTGCAATCGCTTCTCAAAAATTGATAGAATTTTGCAAACGCATGTCCGCAACTCCGGAAGGTGCTTCTATAATCGGCTTACACATTTCGAGCGGAGTTTTTGGCGAATGGCATTACTGGGGTTATCCTTTTCACGAAGGAGATAACGGCAAACCCATGACTGCATATTTTCGAAATTGGCTAAAGAAAAAATATGGTTCGGATGACTCGCTCCAACGCGCATGGAAAACCGAAAAGTATTCCCTTTCAACAGCGACAGTTCCAGACACAACAGAACGGATGTATACCACCAATGGAATTTTCCGCGATCCTTCCAAAGAACGGCGCGTGATTGATTATTTCAATTGCCAGCAAGAAGTAGTAGCGGATGATATTGAACATTATTGCAAGCTGGTAAAAGACAATTGGCCGCGGCAACTCATCGTTGGTGTTTTTTACGGCTATTTCCATATGACCTTCAGCCGGCAGGCAGTCGGCGGTCATTTGTATGTTGAGCGGATTATGAAGAGTCCTTATGTCGATTACCTAAGTGCGCCACAATCATATTATGGTATGTCATGGGAGAGCGGTGGCCCTGGTCATTCCAGGGGAGTAATTGAATCAGCGCGCCTGAATAAAAAATTGTTTTTGGATGAATTAGATAATGGCGGTAAGCAGGACCTGAAATACATCACACCCGAATCAATGACCCGCGCTGATCCAAAATATATTCCTATGCTCCGCAGAAGCGCATTGATGCCACTTACCCGTGGTATGGGTTTCTGGTATTATGATTTTGGGTTCAAGCGAACTGCAGGTTGGTGGGACAGTCCCGTTTATCTCGAAAATATCAAAGAAGAAAAAAAATTCTTTGATACCCGCGTTTCGAAACCATTTCGTGAAGATGCCGATGCATTGATGGTTTGGGACATGGAAAGTTTTTTCTACGTCTACAATAAATATACCGCGGTATCAGAAGACGTGATTGATAAGGCAGCAGCAGAATCCTATAAAACCGGTGCATCGATCGATCATGTCTACTTGTTTGATTTGCCATCGATGGACTTGTCGCGGTATAAAGCCATCATTTTTATGAACGTCTACCAGATAACCGCTGAGCAGCGGAAGTTCATAAAAGAAAAAGTTGCAATCAACAATCGCACGATTGTCTGGAATTACATGCCCGGGGTAACTGATGGAGTAAATTATAGTACGGAGACGGTCGAAGCAATTACCGAAATGAATAGTACGTTGATCGATTATCGGGATACGCCGGTTGTTCGAACAGGTGCACGCGGTTATCCTTCCGTCCAATATCGATTTAATAGGCCTGTTCATCCATTAATGGTTATTGAAGACAGCGCAACAACTCCACTGGGCTTCCTTGCCGGAACAGATAAGGTGGTGATTGCATCCCGCAAATTCGCCAATCATTCCGTCGTCTACGGAAGTTTGCCAATTCATGATCCGCAATTTTATAAAGAGATTCTTCGGAACGCCGGAGTTCATATTTACAATGAAGTAAATAGTGAAACAACAGTGGCGAAGGATGGGCTAATATGGATCTACACTTTGGAAGGAGGGAAGCGAACGATCCGGTTACGAAATGGCAAAACCTTCGACGTAGAGTTGCCAGCATATTCCACCACATTATTCGATGCCGATACCGGTGCAAAAATCTTTAAATAAAAACTTTCGCAATGACTCGAAAGCTAACAAGCTTATTAATCTTTTGCTGTATTACAATCTACTCCTACGCACAACAGGATTCTGTCGTGGTGAATGCTACTGATACATCGACATTGGTGAAGCTGGTAACAGAATTAGCAGCGAAAGAATCCAATCCTTTATTAAAACGGCATTTTAACTCGGTTGCAACGATTGCTCAGGATAAGTCGCACGGATTTTCATTTGGGAAAGATCATATCGCAATGGCATCAAGTGCGCTCGTTTTTTTCAGAAACGAAGGATCAAAATGGGAAACGTATCGCGACGGACCGAGACCATTGATGATGTCGTTTAAATCTAAAACAGACGGAAAGAATAGTTTCTACTGGTTTTTCCTACCAAAAAACTTTGATCCGAAACGAAATAATTATCCATTGTATGTCGAACTACATGGGAGTGGTGGTGGATCGAATAACAACCCACGCCAGATGTTATTGCATCCTTTGCAGAAGAAGATCGAAGGTGTTACCGAACAAGGTTATCGCAAAGAAGGAATATTTATTCTGCCATGGGGACGCGGCGATAAAGGATATCGTGATACCGCCGCTGCAGATATTTTTGAATGCCTGCAGGATGTTGACAGTATGTTCAAGACCGATGCGACACGCCAATATTTGTATGGGTTTTCCATGGGAGGCGCAGGTAGCTTTCGCATCGCGCAGCAATCTATTAATCGATGGGCAGCAATTGGTATGTATTCTGCCGCATTCCGATCTGTAGCACCGGAAGAAGCGAAAGCTTTTGTCAATACACCAGTTTGGATGGCTTGGGGTGAGACTGAAAGTTGGGCGGTAAACGACCGGATACTAAAAGATTATTTGTTGAAAGAAGGCGTCAAACTTCAATGGACGGAAGTAAAAGGCGTTGGACATAATTATCTCGGCGAATATCAGCGACAATTAATGGACTGGCTGAAGCAACAAGTAAAGCCGTCCAATAAATAACTTCTCTTACAAATGTTCAATTGATAGTATGAGTCAGCGTGCAACCAATTCATTTCTTCCAAAGCAAGTAATAGTTGTTTTCATTTTTATGCTGTGGGTGATGAGTGCGCGTTCGCAATCGCCCGCGCTTGATGCTCGACCCGTATTATTCTCATACAGCACCGTTCCGGGATATACACAGGTATCGGCTGCTCGGCCTCTGCAGCAATTAGGAGTGGTTAACTCGCGGGCCGGAAAAATTGCCGTCAGCGATGCCAAAGGGGTTCAGTATTTTTCTTCTTCTGGAACGTATATAAAGTTTGCTGTGCAGGGCGCCTTAGGCAAACATCAAATTCGATTTTACGATGCAGCAGGCAAACTGCGTGATACACTGTCGTTTGATGTTGATGCAAGAACGATTGTGGATGACGGCGATTTATACAGCGAACTGTTCAACTTGCTATATAAAGGGATGTACATCTATGGAGAAGAGGGAACGGAAGGCGACTTTGATTGGAATGGAAAAAGGATGAAATTTTTGGTGACCTGGGTACTGGATAATTATCATACGATGAAGGGCATGCAGTACTTCACTGGTATTGGCCGAAACCTGATCGATGTGATGGCCACAATGCAAAAAAAAGATGGGATGATCTGGAGTTTCATAGCACAGAACCCCGCCAGTTATTATTATGAAACGGCCTATGGTAAATATGGATTCTTTCTTCGTGATGGCAACAGTTACTTTGCGAGACAACCAATCGAGAATCATGTAGAATATAACTATGTGTCGGGAATTTATAAACATTGGAAGGGGAGTGGTGATGATGAATGGATGAAAAACAAATTGCAATCTGCAATTGCCGCAATGGAATATTGTTTGAATGATTCGTTACGATGGTCGGCTAAATATAAATTACTGAAGCGTGGACTCACCATCGATTCATGGGATTTCCAGGTAGATGACGAATACACACCGCAATTGGGGTCAGGTACCCCGATGCTCGCAGTGTATGGAAAAACAAAGTTTGGAATCTTTTACGGAGACAATACAGGTTATATCCTCTCATGTCGGGAATTAGCTGTAATGCTCGATCACGCAGGAAGAAAAACCGAGGCTAATCGATTTCGATTGTTGGCGGATGAAATTGATCGCCGCTTAACAGCCCTTACCTGGAACGGGCGGTTCTATACTCATTTCATTGAGGAGGACAGCACAGTGCAACGAAAACTCGGAGTTGATATGAGTCAGCAGTTCTCGCAATCAAATGCTTATTCGCTCAATCGTGGTATCTCCGCAGATAAGATAAAGTCAATTATCGAAAGCTATCTGAAATTAAAATCAGAACTGCCAAAAGGATCGCCTGGCGAATTCTACTCCATCTATCCACCTTTTCAAACAGGCTTCGAGCCGCATAATGCCATCTGGCAATATATGAATGCAGCTGTTGGCGGACATGTTGCAGGTGAATTGGCGTTAGGGGCATTACAAAATGGTTATGAAAAGTATGGCGTTGATATATTGAAGCGTATTCTCGATCTCGGCAAACGTTACGGGGAAGGAAAACGCGTTTGGTTCGCATATACGGGGGCGTATCCTGATCCTCCCGTGCCGATGTACAAGCCGGTCGATTTGAGGAAGTCGGTTAATACCGACCTATCCGTTGATTTTCCCGGCATGCCCGTCGGTGCCCAGATCTACGATTCTATTCCCTTCACCATTGCACCCGGAACAACTGAACGCAAACTCCCGGCAATTCGTATTTCGTCGCTGCGCGGATTCAATAAAGAAGTGACCGTTGAAGTAAACGATACGGCAAAAACGATTTATGTATTGCACACAGGGATGGGCAAAG
>JACMLR010000364.1 GCA_014379515.1 Chitinophagaceae bacterium | reverse complement strand
TTCCAACCGGATCGATGGAGAAAACGCTATTGGTGAACGATTTTCTTTTTGTGAGCAAATTCAGTTACGGCCCACGAATACCAAATACACCTTTAGCGGTTCCATTTGTTCACCACACTCTCCCGATCTTCAATACCAAATCATATTCTGAAGCAATCCATATTCCTTATACAAGATGGTTTGCAACGCCGATAAAACGAAACGACGTTGTTGTATTTAATCTTCCGGCCGGCGATACGCTAACCAAAGAATTCGATTCAAAAAATCCCTACTACGATATCGTACAGGAAATTCAGGTCGACCTGATGAATCAGCGGCGGGCGCAATATCCAAACGAAAATCAATTGCGTGCGGTGACAGAATTGGAAGCAAGAAATTATGTTTGGGAAAACTATACGGTTGTTACACGGCCGGTTGACAAAAGAGAAAACTACATCAAGCGTTGTGTGGCAATTGCCGGCGACTCCCTTGAAATTAAAGAAGGGATTTTATTCATCAATGGAAAGCCAGCTTTTGTGCCACCTGGTTCAGCATCGCCATACCAGGTTTTTTCTGCCTCGCTTATCACTGAAGACGTTTTAGAAGGTGCAGGTGTGCAGTTGAATGATATGGCTGATTTCGAATCTCGCAGCGGATACTATGTCACCAATCTCACCGAAAAAGAATTGGCAGCGGTTAAAACAATCAAAGGTGTTGATTCGGTTAAAATGGTAATGGATGCACCAGACGCCCGCATTTTCCCAAGGGATCGCGATATTGCTCAATGGTCGGTCGATAATTTTGGTCCATTGTGGATTCCGGAAAAAGGTAAATCAATCGAGCTCAACGCGCGCAATATTGCTTTTTACAAAAGAGCCATACGCGTGTATGAAAACAATACCTGGGAAGAAAAAGATGGTAAGATTTTCATCAATGATCAGCCCACTACCAGCTATACCTTTAAAATGAATTATTACTGGATGATGGGAGATAACCGCCACAATTCCCAGGACAGCAGGTTTTGGGGTTTTGTTCCCGAAGATCACGTCGTTGGAGAAGCCGGAATGATCTGGATGAGTTGGAACAAAGGTGTAAGATGGAACCGCCTGTTTAATATCATTCATTAATATTGCTCGCTATATCTGTCACGGTGCAGACAAAACTTTTATGAAGAAAAAAGAGCATAGTTTTTCGTTTGCTGAATATGATTCCATCGACGACCTCTCAACGGAAGACGCTGATCTTTTACTGCAAGCCCGGCAGATCTCATCATCAGCCTACGCACCTTATTCTCAATTTATGGTCGGCGCCGCGGCGTTACTAGAAAATGGCGAAACCGTAAAAGGAACGAACCAGGAAAACGCTTCCTACCCGGTAGGAATATGCGCAGAACGGACATTGCTTGCGGCCGCTGGAACTATCTTCCCCGGGATGCCGATCGAAGCGATGGCTATTAGCTATTCCAATAAAAGTAATAGCGGAGATTATCCAATCCTGCCGTGCGGGATGTGCCGGCAGGCGTTAATGGAATTTGAAGATCGTACACAAAAACCCGTACGTCTTATCCTTGGCGGACATACCGGCCATATCTTTATAATCAATCGCGCAAGCGATTTATTGCCCCTGGCATTTACAGGTAAAGAATTGAAGTAATTCACTCAAACTATTTCACTTTCGAAAAGCGCATAATAGCTACCTCACCCGACAAGAATTGCAGTGCAGTATCATTCGTGATCAGGTATCGTTCCACTTTCTGCAGGTTGCGTAAAAAAGTAGGTTCACCTTCGCCCTGGCAAAACATTTTTGTCATGATCATTGGATCGGCAAAACTTATCCTGTTGCCCTCAACAACAAGCTTACCGCTAAATGTATTGCAACCTGAATTGCCACTAATTGTTTTCGCAATCACATCGAATTGCATTTCTGGAATTTTGGCTGGAAATAACTGATCAATTGTTGCGGGAGCACCCGTTAAATAAGTCAGTCGCCAATTGCCTTGTAGTTTAGCAGAATCTGTAATCTGGTCTGCATGCGCACTAGTATCCCTCGTTGTTGGGCAAGCCGCAAAGACGCCCGATATAACAAGCAGTGAGAGGATTATATTTTTCATATTGATCGTTTTCATGAACGATACAATCTGCGGGCCATGTTTCAAGGTTTGTATTAAATCGCCTGGAAAACAATGACTAATAGACGTGTTAAGCTTGCGTAACAGGTTTGTCGACACTGTTGTTAGTAGTCAGGTGCAAACGGCAACGCTCAGCTGCAGAGCTATTAGGTATATGGCCCAGCAAAAACAATCATGATTTGCGCAGGATAGTTTCAATTGCATCCAACTCAGATGTTGTAAATGGAAGTTTTTTCAACGAATCAATATTATCGTCAAGCTGTTTTACTGAACTCGCGCCGATTAAAACACTGGTGATGCGCTTATCTTTCAACAACCAGGCTATTGCCATTTGGGCAAGTGATTGGTTACGTTTCGTTGCAATATCATTCAACGCATTAATGGTGGCGATTTTTTCAGGTGTTATTTCAGCTGTCTGCAAATGGCCTGAAGTTTTGGCTGCTCGTGAATCAGCTGGAATTCCTTTAAGATATTTATTTGTTAGCATGCCCTGTGCAAGCGGTGAAAATGGTATGCAGCCGACACCTTTCTCTTCAAGCACATCAAGCAAACCACCTTCAACCCATCGCTCAAACATTGAATATTTTGGCTGATGAATAATGCAAGGTGTGCCAAGTTCATTTAGGATTTCAATGGCACGCGCCGATTCGGAAGCCGAATAATTCGAAATGCCCGCATACAATGCTTTGCCACTGCGAACGGCGAAATCAAGTGCCATCATTGTTTCTTCAAGCGGCGTATCGGGATCGGGGCGGTGAGAATAAAATATATCAACATAGTCCAGGCCCATTCTCAAAAGACTTTGATTCAAGCTTGCTATAAGATATTTGCGTGATCCCCATTCACCATAGGGCCCTGGCCACATATTGTATCCTGCTTTTGTAGAAATGATCAATTCATCGCGCAGCGAACCTGTAAAATCTTTTTTTAAGATAGAGCCGAAATTTTGCTCAGCTGAACCAGGAACAGGACCGTAGTTGTTTGCAAGATCAAAATGGGTAATACCCCGATCGAACGCGCGGCGAATGATAGCGCGACCATTATCAAACTCGTCTACCGAACCGAAATTGTGCCATAAGCCGAGTGAAATCAACGGCAAACGTAACCCGCTTTTGCCGCACCGGTTATATGTCATCTGCTCATAGCGTCCATCGTTCGGTGTATAATCTTTCATGTAATTTTTTTAGAGCGTCGAAATGATTAATCAGAGCTGGGTGTTCACAACAATCCTTCCCATGATTTCACCCTGAAGCATTTTCTCAATATAAACTTCGTTCAGTTCATCCAATGAAACTTCCGTTGCTATCGCAGATAAATTCCCAAGCAAAATTTTATTGTTTGCAAGCTGATTCCAAATTTCTTTCTTCTTGCCGATCGGCATTTCTGCTGAGCCGACACCAACAAGGTTTACACCATTAAGTATGAACGGGAAAACAGTTCCTTCAAGAAGATTGGAAGCTACTAATCCAGTGCATGCAATTGTTCCCTCTGGTTTGCATCCTTTTAATAACGTTTGCAGGATGTTTCCGCCGATAGTTTCTATACCACCGGCCCATTGCGGTCGGATCAGCGCTTTTCCACTTTTATCATCAACAAAAGATCGCGACTCAATCGTTGTTGCGCCGAGTGAATGCAAATATTCGTTTGCGTTCGTTTTACCAGTAATTGCAATCGTCTGATACCCGGCTGAAGCCGCAAGCAATACCGCAAAACTTCCCACTCCGCCCGTTGAACCAGTAATCACTAAAGGTCCAGCCGCCGGAACTTGTCCAAGCAATTCCATTTTGCGCAACGCCACTGCTGCGGTAAAACCGGCAGTGCCAATTGTCATAACATCTTTAAAAGACAGGTTCGCTGGTTTATTAATAATCCATGGAGCGGGCACTCGAACATATTGCGCAAAGCCACCGGAAGTATTCATACCCAAATCATAGCCGCTAACAAAAACTTCTGCCCCAACTGGAAATTCAGCATTGTTGGTTTGCTCAACAATTCCTGCGGCGTCAATCCCTGGTGTGTGTGGGTATTTACGGGTGATACCTTTATTGCCAGATGCGGAAAGTGCGTCTTTGAAATTCAGACCAGAATAATGCACGCGTATCAAGACATCACCATCAGGCAAGTCTGCTATCTCGCGCTTCTTTATTTCGCGGCTGATTTTTCCATTAGAATCTTCGGTGATCCATAGCGCTTTGAATGCCATAAGAACTTGTTTCGATAGCGAAAATAAGGTCAATCGTGCGGATGAAATTAAAAAAGCGTTTGTACGCCGTTGGCGATTTTGTTTTCATGTTCAAGCAACCAACGCTTTCGCCAGAGCCCGCCGGCATAACCCACCAGGTCGCTCTTCGAACCAATCACGCGATGACATGGAACGACGATCGCAACATTGTTCCGGCCATTTGCTGATGCAGCGGCACGAATAACCTTTGTATCGCCAAGGCGTTTTGCTAATTCAAGGTAGCTGATCGTTTTTCCAAATGGAATTTTTAGCAATTCCTGCCAGACTTTGGATTGAAACGCCGTTCCCGTTTGATCAAATGGGAATTCAAACGATCTTCTTTGTCCATTAAAATATTGAATCAATTGCTCAACACATGCGATAGCAAGTGGGGGTAATTCGTCGCGGTGCGTATTGGGTGGTATTTGAGCCGTATCGATAAAAGTCATCTCACTGATGTAGTGATCAGTGCCTGCAATCTTGATTATACCAACGGGGGATTGGTAATAGATATGAAAATGCTCGCTCATGTTTTATACGATGATGCTGTCAAATTCGATTTTAAGAATCATCCGACTTTCCAGCCATTTTCAATTTTACGGTCGGGTTGCAATAAAACTACATCATTTTTATCAGTGTAAACGCCGAGTACAAGGCACTCACTGAAAAAGTTTGCAATTTGTTTTGGAGGAAAATTAACGACAGCAATCACTTGTCTGCCGATCAACTCTTCTTTATTATACATTGCTGTAATCTGTGCACTTGATTGGCGTGTTCCGAACTCACCAAAATCAATTTTTAATTGGTAGGAGGGCTTTTTTGCTTTTGGAAAATCACTAACTTCCGTTATTGTTCCTACGCGAATCTCGATCTTCGCAAAATCGTCCCAGGTAATCATCATCTAATCTATTTTCAATAAAATTAAATCTTCGACATCATGAAACGCACTGCAACCGCAATTTGGAATGGCTCTGGCAAAGAAGGGAATGGCAATCTTACTACGCAAAGCAAAGTGCTAAGCAATACATCCTATGATTTCAAATCACGATTTGAAGATGGGAAGTTTACAAATCCTGAAGAACTCGTTGCTGCAGCTCATGCCGGTTGTTTCGCAATGAAACTAAGTTTTATTCTCGGCGCAGCCGGATTTACACCTGAGTCCCTGGAAGCCACTGCCACTGTAACACTTGGCGATGGTGTTATTACCAGCTCTAACATCGAGTTGAAAGCAAAAGTTCCGGGAATCGATAATGAAAAATTCCAGGCCGCAGCAAAAGAAGCAAAAGAGACCTGCCCCATTAGCAAGTCACTCAACACTTCTGTTGGTCTCGAAGCAACGCTGGTCTGATTCGCCTCGTCTGTAATCCTGTTCATTTAAATAATAACGATATGCAAGCCGGAAAAAAGCCAAATCTTCCGCGTAGAAATTTTATTCGTAACTCATCCCTCGCTGCTGCAGGTTTCTTCATAGTGCCGCGCAATGTTCTGGGTCGCGGATTTACCGCTCCCAGCGATAAATTAAATATTGCCGGTATTGGCGCGGGTGGAAAAGCAGAAGTAAATCTTCCTTACGCCTGGAACAAGGGAGCAGAAAACATTGTTGCCCTATGCGATGTCGACGATCGTATGGCTGTTAATGCAAGGAAGCGTTGGCCGAATGCACCTTACTATCGCGACTATCGGCAGATGCTCGATAAAGAACATAAAAACATCGATGCCGTTATTATCACTTCGCCCGATCATATGCATGCCGTCCAGGCAATGGCCTGTATGCAATTAGGGAAACATGTTTATGTTGAGAAGCCATTGACGCATGATATTTATGAAGCGCGAATGCTAACTGAAGCTGCGCGTAAATATAAAGTCGTTACTCAAATGGGCAACCAGGGAAGCAGTGGCGATGATACCCGTAACATTGAAACCTGGATCCAGGACGGCGTTATCGGGGATGTTCATACAGTTCATGTTTGGACCAACCGACCCACCTGGCCACAGGGAATTCCGACGCCGACCGGAAAGTTTGAAGCTCCGAAAGAAGTTGATTGGGATTTGTGGTTGGGAACCGCACCTTTCCGGGAATTCAACCCAACCTATATCCCCGCCATCTGGCGCGGTTGGGTAGATTTTGGTACCGGTTCTCTCGGTGATATGGGCTGTCATTTTATTGATGTTCCATTCCGTGCATTGAAACTCGGCTATCCAACAGCGGTAGAGTGCAGTGTTACCCGTACCTACACCGGCTTTTTCCAGGAAGTGTTTTACAACGATAGCTATCCATTATCTTCCAAAATTCATATTCAGTTTCCGCAGCGCGATAAAATGGTACCAGTTGAAATGGTGTGGTACGATGGAGGACTCACTCCAAAACGCCCAGCGGAATTATTACCAGACGAAAGACTTGGCGAAGGTGATGGTGGAATATTGTTTGAAGGCACGAAAGGCAAATTAATGGCCGGCTTGTTCGGGCGAAAGCCAACGCTCTTGCCAACAAAAAGAATGAGTGAAATGACATTGCCCGTTGCCAAACAACCGTTCGTACCTGGTGGATCAGAAGGTCACCAAAAGCAATGGACGGATGCATGCAAAAAAGGTTTCGGTACCTATACAAGTTCCGGCTTCGATAGCTCCGGTCCTTTGACAGAAACGGTGTTAATGGGAAATTTAGCAGTAAGAAGTTTCTTTCATAAACAAGGTCAGGATTTCCCCGGAAGAAAATTGTTGTTATGGGATGGGCCGAATATGAAAATTACCAATTTCGAACCCGCAAATCGATTCGTCAAACGTGAATACAGAAAAGGCTGGAGTGAATTGAAAGCGTAACAACATTCTTATTATTTTGTCCCACACAGCATGTAAATTAGCGGATACCATTTCAAAATCGAAAGCATTTAATATCTAAAACGATTGAATTAATGAAAAAGAACAAGCACAGCAACCGGTCTCGCAGAGAATTCATCCGGAATTCATCGATGGCAGCCGCAGGCTTTATGATCGTCCCACGTCACGTACTGGGCCGCGGTTATGTTGCACCAAGTGATAAGTTAAGAATCGCCGGTATTGGCGTCGGTGGAAAAGGAGAGAGTGATCTTGCTGAATTCGCGAAGAGCCCGAATGCAAGCGTAGTTGCGTTATGCGATGTGGACGACAGGCAGTCGGTTAAGTCTAGACAGCGTTTTCCAAAAGCTACCTACTACAAGGATTTTAGAGAAATGCTCGATAAAGAAAAGAACAATATCGATGCGTGCTCGATCTCAACTCCAGACAATACTCACGCCGTTGCAACAATTGCTGCAATGCAATTAGGCAAACACGTTTATACACAAAAGCCGTTGACGCATGATATTTATGAAGCAAGAATCCTGACAGAAGCTGCAAAGAAATACAAGGTAGTTACGCAAATGGGTAACCAGGGAGGTAGCGGTGATGGTGTTCGTCGTTCACAGGAAATCATCAATGCAGGCATGATCGGTGATGTGTACCAGGTGGATTGTTGGACGAACCGCCCGGTTTGGCCACAAGGTGTACCAAGCCCAACAGGCAACTTCGAAACTCCAAAAGAATTGAATTGGGATCTTTGGATCGGCCCAGCGAAAATGATCAATTACAATCCTGCATACCTGCCATTTAACTGGCGTGGTTGGTGGGATTTTGGTACGGGTGCCCTTGGTGATATGGCTTGCCATATTATGGACCCGGTATTCCGTTGTTTGCCGATCGATTATCCAACCGATGTAGAAGCAAGTGTTGCTACCATCTGGAAAGAAATGTGGAATGATTCCGTTAATACGGATAGTTGCCCGCCGTCTTCAATCATTCACCTTACATATCCGCGGAAAGATAAAAAAGGTAACATCAAAGTTTCATGGCATGATGGCGGATTACTACCGCAACGCCCTGATGAATTATTGCCTGAAGAACCATTCGGAAACTGGGACGGTGGTGTTCTTTTCACTGGAACCAAAGGAAAATTATTAGCTGATTGTTATGGCGCTAATCCACGATTACTGCCAACAACAAAAATGAAGGAGACATTACCGGCAGAAACTATCAAACGTGTACCTGAAGGACATTATGTTCAGTGGGTAAATGCTGCCATCGCTGGTTATGGAAAAGGTGTAACGAGTTCTCCATTTGAATTTGCAGGACCTTTTACTGAAAGCATTTTGATTGGTAACCTCGCCATTCGCAGCTTCATGATGAAGAACCCGAATGGTAAAGGATGGAATGATAAATATCTTGGAAGAAAACGACTTCTCTGGGATGCAAAAAATATGAAGATTACGAATTTTGACGAAGCAAATCAATTCGTAAAACGCGAGTATCGCGATGGTTGGAAATTAACATTATGACCTTCGTTGGTATCGATCGAACTAAAAAGGTGAAGCAAGTGCTTCGCCTTTTTTTTGAACTTAACTTAACAGAATCATTGGGATAATTTAAATCAATTGTATGCGTCTACTTCTTTTGCTTGCTGCCATAGCGTATCACATCATTTCGCCTCCGGCAGAATTGAATCAAATTAAAGAACCAGTCAGAATAATTTTTGATACTGATATGGGTCCCGATTATGACGATGTTGGAGCCATAGCATTATTGCATGCATTAGCAGATAGTGGTGAATGCACGATCCTTGCAACGATCGGTAGTAACAGGTCGGCATATGTTGCACCCTCGCTTGATGTTTTAAACACCTACTTTGGCCGACCAAATCTTCCGGTTGGAATTGTGGCCGGTGATAAACTTGCAATACCAGCAGGGCAGAAATGGGATTCAATGATTGTTGCTGATTATCCGTTTAACCTGAAATCGAATCAGGAAGCAGAAAATGCAACAGATCTTTATCGCAAATTGCTGGCGGCACAACCAGATACCAGCGTAACGATTGTGACAGTTGGCTTTCTTTCAAATATGTCCGACTTATTAAACTCCAGGCCGGACAAACATTCCGCGCTCGATGGCAAATCACTTGTCGCAAAAAAAGTGAAGCTATTGGTTGCAATGGCTGGGAAATTTGGCAGCGACTGGAACAGCTTTAAAGAGTTTAATGTAAAAATGGATGCTGCAGCTTCGATCAATGCGTTTCACAACTGGCCGCGACCAATCCTCTATAGCGGTTTTGAAATTGGTTCGGTCATTTTTACTGGATTACCGATTGCGAATAGTTCGATTCTAAATTCTCCCGTGAAAGATGTTTTGCCCGCAGTATTCCAATGGATCCGCAAGATAAGAATGGTAGAATGAGTTGGGATGAAACAGCCGTGCTTGTTGCAATACGTGGTTACAGAAACTATTTCGATATCGTTCCGGGAAAGTTTATCTGCAATCCCGATGGATCGAATGACTGGGATAAGAAAGCGAATGGCCAGGCATACCTCGTACCTAAAATGCCAATTCCGGAATTAACGAAATTGATTGATCGGTTGATAATGCATCAACCAGCGAAATCGAAGAAATAATCGCTTTTATATTCGTCGAGTGAATTATTCAGAGAGTAATTCAGCAAGCGCCTTTAACTCGAGTTGCTTGTAGCGCTGCTTGTCGTTGTCAAAACATTTTGCGCATTCTTCCAACAACATTTGTATTATTCGTTTATTGCTGAGTGGTTGGAAGTATGAGTTGCTAGAGGTAACGTTTATCCTTTTGAAATAATTGTCAACATCTTTATGAGTGAAAACATGACCACTCAATGGATCAATAAAAAATTCAGATTTATATAGAGGATCTTCTGACATGTTTTCAAAGTCATATTCGGCTTTGAAATAACCGAGTACAAACTGCCGCGGGATATTAATTGCACGAACAGGAACGTCAAGCAATTCTGCCAGGACGAGATACAAAATCCCATTCGCAAGACCGTTGCCGCGTTTGGTTTCAAGTTGTTTATTGATTAAAAACTCTTCGGTATTCTGATAATTCATTTCGCCACCACGAAGGTTGAAATAGTTGTAGAGAATACTCGTCAGAACATTTATTTGTTCAAGAGGGGTGAGGTAACTGTTTAGTTCAAGCCAGATGTTACGCCTCAATTTTTCTATTTCCTGGAACACCGGGCCGGTACTTAGTTCCGGGTATTGAAAACGAGCAACGAGTAATGCGCCAGTTAAAAGATCCTGGTGAGCGTTCCGGTTCCATTCGGTGAATTCCTCTGTCAGGTCACGATAATGCAAACGGTGAATGAGTAATTCAATTCTTTCCTGGATTCCTTCGCTAATGGTATTTTCCCACAGATTCTCCAGGTTAGGGATAATTCCTTTTCCATAGTCGATGATTCGGCTTGATACTGCACCAAACACTTCTTCATCAGGATCATCGATCAGGTGAAACAAGGCAGAAATTTCTTTGTTCTCTTCCATGGATTACGAATTTAGAGCCTGTAAGGACAATGGGTAATAATTGTCAATATCGGGCAAGCAAAAAAACTGTAGCAATATTATTTTCCACATATCCACATTAGCCGGGAAATTCAGAACTTAAAGGAAGATGCGTGTTGAGCAATCGATTCAATTCGTTCTTATCGTCGGCTGTTGTGACCGTGCGCTTAGGAATAACGATTGCATGATAAGAATTCGTATATAAAAAATAGCAGTAAGAGGTTTCACCTTTTTTCACAATAGCATCCCACTTATACCGGCTCTCCGTTTCTTTATCTTTATCTGTAATGCCGGTATCCATCAGGATCACTTCACACTCGTCAAGAATGTGCTTGTTCTCGGGCATTGCCACCATCTGCCTGGCTTTCTTATGGATTGATCTTTTGATCAACATCGGGACAAGCGAGAAATAAATAATAGCAACAGCGCCAAATACCGACAGATCGATCCAAAAGCCATGGTCACGGTTAATAAAAATATATAAACCCGCTACAGCGACATACAGGATGAAAACACGCAAATAATAATTGATCCGATACTGTTTTCTATCCGGTGCTGCCCACGCAGTATAATAATTGTAATCGAGGTATTCTTCCTCGGTAAGATGATATTTTAAATGAAGCATGACGGCTATTAGCCTTTCTTTTTCTTTGTCGTTTTTTTCGGCGCTGCTTTTTTTGCAGTTGCTTTCTTCTTAGCAGTTTTTTTGGAAAATGCTCCCGGCACCTGCACTTCGATCATTTGTTTAATCTCTTCAAGTGGCATCGTCGTCAATTCCTCCGGTGTGTATTTGCTGTCATCTTTTTTCCGTGCCAGCTTCAGCATTTTTTTATTGAACTTGATGAATGGGCCCCATCGGCCATTCTCAATAGAAATTTTATCCTCCGGCCAGTGTTGTATATACCTGTTCGCTTCTTTCTTAACCTTCGCTTCGATCAATTCATTAATATCCCCATCCGATAAGTTATCAAAGTCATATCGCTTCGGCACGTTGATGAACATTTCATTCCATTTAATAAACGGCCCGAAACGTCCTTTTCCTTTCGTCACACCTTTGCCATCAAAATGGGCGATCGGCGCATCTGCCAATTGCTTTTCCTTTATCAACTCGATCGCGCGATCCATATCGATATCCAATGGCTCTTCACCTTTTGGAATCGAAATAAATTGTTCACCGAATTTTACATATGGACCGAATCTTCCAGAGTTCACATATACTTCTTCACCTTCATATTCACCCAGCGTCAAAGGAAGTTTGAAAAGATCAAGCGCTTCTTCCAACGAAATGGTTTCGATACTTTGTCCTCTTTTCAGCGCAGCAAAATGTGGCTTGTCTTCTTCGTTCGCAACACCAATCTGCAGCATCGGACCATACCTTCCCATACGCGCCACAATCATTTTACCACTGATCGGGTCAATTCCCAATTCTCTTTCACCCTTTGCACGCTCTGCTGTTTCAATCGTTTTTTCTACATCCTTTTTGAATGGGGTGTAGAATTCTTCGATCATTTTATTCCACTTCAATTTCCCTTCCGCAACTTCATCAAACTCCTGTTCAATGCGGGCAGTGAAACTGTAATCCATGATATCATCGAAATACTGTTTCAGAAAATCGGTTACAACCAATCCAAGATCGGTTGGAAACAGTTTCGATTTTTCCGCACCCGTATTTTCAGTCTCAGTAATCTTGTTCACTTTGTCGTCGCGCAATACCAGTACACGATATTCACGACGAATACCATCTTTATCCCGCTTTTCAACATAACCTCTTTTAAGTACAGTAGAGATAGTTGGCGCATAGGTTGATGGACGACCAATCCCTAACTCTTCTAGTTTTTTAACAAGCGATGCTTCAGTAAATCTTGGTGCAGCACGACTGAAACGCTCAACGGCTTTCATCTCGCGAAGCGGTAATACCTGGCCAACCGTTAACGGCGGCAGCATTCCTTCCTGTTCCTCTTCTGTCAAGTCATCTTCATCGCGATCCTCGCGGTATACTTTTAGAAATCCATCGAACTTCAATACTTCGCCTTGCGCGGTCAGCTCGTCATTATTAGTAGAGATTCCAATCTTTGCTGTCGTGCGCTCCAGTTCAGCATCAGCCATCTGCGAAGCCATCGTTCTTTTCCAAATTAATTCATACAATCGCTTCAGTTCTGCATCATCAACCGTGGTGTTCTCCATGTACGTCGGACGAATTGCTTCGTGCGCTTCCTGTGCGCTCTGATTTTTATTTTTATAAGTACGGAACTGATGATACTTCTCCCCGTACATCGAACTGATCGTATTTGTCAAATCCGTTAATGCGGTATTGCTCAAGCTGACACTGTCGGTACGCATGTACGTTATATTACCACTTTCATACAATCGTTGCGCAAGTTGCATGGTACGACTAACACCGTAACCAAGTTTTCTTGCGGCTTCCTGTTGCAGGGTTGAAGTGGTAAACGGAGGTGCGGGAGACTTGCGCGCAGGTTTAACCTGAATGTCGTTGACTTTATAATTTGCGCCGATACAGCTTGATAAAAACTCAGCGGCATCTGACTCGGCGTTTTGTTTTTTGCCTTCGGCAGAAAATGTTACCGGGCGGTCGGATAGATCCTTTGCAGTAAAAATGGCTTCAATCTTAAAAGTGCTGATGGCGTTGAAGGCATTTATCTCGCGCTCGCGTTCCGCAATCAATCGTACGGCAACACTTTGGACGCGGCCCGCACTAAGATTGTTCCGCATGCTTATTTTTCGCCATAATACCGGGCTGAGCTCAAACCCTACAATCCTGTCAAGTACCCGCCGGGCCTGTTGCGCCATAACCAGATTCATGTCCACAGTACGCGGATTCTGAACTGCCTTTTGTATAGCAGGCTTGGTGATTTCATGAAACACAATTCGTTTCGTCTTTGTCGGATCAAGACCCAAAACTTCACAAAGATGCCAGCTGATGGCTTCTCCTTCGCGGTCCTCATCCGTCGCCAACCACACTTCATCTGATTTTTTAGCTAAGCTCTTCAGTTCATTGACAACCCGTTGCTTGTCTTCGGGAACTATATACTTTGGTTGGAAATTATTTTCCAGATCGATGCCCATTCCGGCCTTTTCAAGGTCGCGGATATGACCGAAACTGCTCTTAACCTGGAAATCACTTCCCAGAATTTTTTCTATCGTTTTGGCTTTCGCAGGAGACTCCACAATCAATAAATTCTTCGCCATATTCTCTTTTAACAACGGTTTTTTACAGGCCTGTTGGCGTGCAATTTTAGTGTATAACGCTGAAAGCAACAAATTGGTACCCACGCACAAGCGAGTATGGACGCCACTTTACATCAATGTGCAGGAATATTTCAGCATGTAAAGTCCCGATTTTTTAGAGTTGAGATTGCGCTTTTTTCTCAATTTGAAAAGTTTCTTCTTCGGTAAAACTTTGGACATGCCACGCTAACAACCCTTCAACCCGTTGGTTCGATCTGTTCCACGGATTTCAATTAATTTTAAGGATGACCTCATTGGATGACGAACTTCAACCAGCTATCAAATTGCTCGGCGAGTCGGCAATCGTCGTCGAGTTTGGTAATTTGATTTCAGAACGATCGAATACTCGCGCAATCTCATTGTGTCGCCGTTTGAAACAGCAACCTTTTCATGGCATAATCGACCTCGTTCTTGCTTATCATTCGGTGACGGTGCTCTATGATCCTTTCGCGATCAAAAATCAATGGATGTTAGAAACACCGGTTTATAAATGGGTAAAGGATCAGATCAGTTTAAGACTTGCAGAAGATTCCGAGCCTCGTTCAATGGTTGGGAAACGGCATCGTATCCCTGTCTGCTATGACGAATGTTTTGCGACCGATCTAAAATCGTTATCGCTGGAATTGCAAATCGATTCAGATCATCTTACAACAATGCATTGTTCAAAAATATACCATGTGTACATGATCGGGTTTCAACCGGGCTTTCCGTACCTGGGCGATCTTCCGGAAAAATTGCATTGTAGCCGAAAACAGGATCCAATCATTGTTGAAGCGGGATCAGTCGGCATTGCAGGTGCGCAAACGGGTATTTATCCATTTAAGAGTCCCGGCGGTTGGAATATTATTGGACGTACCCCGGTTTCAATGTTTAATAATAATGCTCTTGAACCCGTTCATATGAATGCAGGTGATGAAGTTGAGTTTTTTCGAATTAGCGAACCCGATTTCAAAAGCTGGAAAGAAGAAGCACTTCAATCATCGCTTTAATTTTATCAATACTTATCGACATGTCCATTCTTATTCTCAGGCCAGGTGTATTGGATACTGTTCAGGACTTTGGAAGATTTGGATACAGCCATTGGGGTATTAATCCCGGTGGCGTAATGGATAGGTCTGCTGCAGGCATTGCAAATCTGCTGGTCGGAAATTCTAAATCGAATGCGGTAGTTGAAATACATTTTCCCGGGCCGCAAATTCTCATCGAACAAACAACCCTTATAAGTATATGCGGTGCGGATTTTACTGCAATGCTTGATGATCATGAATTGCCAATGTGGCAACCGCTGCTCGTTCGCCGAAATACGGTCCTGCATTTTGATAAATTGGTTTCAGGAACTCGCGCATATATTGCACTGCATGGAGGAGTTGATGTGCCTCACTGGCTTGGAAGCTGTAGTACGAACCTGGCAGCAGCGAGCGGAGGCTTCGAGGGCCGCAGACTTGAGAAATTCGATCGCTTATTACAAGGCGAAAATCGTTTTTATTTATCGGGCTGGTTAAAAGAAGGTGACGACTTAAGAAAACTTGCGTGGCGCGCATCTGTAAAAGCGCTGTATGATGATCGGCATTCAATTTCGATTGTTCCGGGACCGGAATGGGATCTGTTGACGAAAACTGCTCAAGAGGAACTGCTGGAAAATAATTTCATGATTCACCCATCATCGAACAGGATGGGATACAAACTCAAAGGTCCGATCCTTGAGCGGACGAATAACGACGAACTTATTAGCAGTGGCGTCATTTTCGGAACGATTCAACTATTACCAAACGGCCAGCTCGTAGTACTGATGGCGGATCACCAGACAACGGGTGGTTATCCAAGAATCGGGCAGGTCATCGCAGCACATCTTCCGAAGCTGGCACAATTACGACCGAGTGATTGCATCCAATTTACACGAACGAGTGTTGCAGCTGCAGAACAACTTTATTTCAAACAACAAAATGATCTCAACGTTTTGGAGCACGCGTGTAATACTAATTTGAAAAATGTTGTATGCTGAAACCCGGAATTAATTGTGATTTGGGTGAAGGCATGCCGAACGATCGGTTGTTGATGCCTTTGATCAATTATGCGAACATTGCGTGTGGTGGTCATGCTGGCAATGAAGAGTCTGTGAAGAAAACGATCGGGCTGGCGAAACAATACAATGTATTTGTTGGAGCGCATCCCTCTTTTCCTGACGTCGAAAATTTTGGTCGACGTGATTTATTTGATTCAATTAATCATGATGTGTTGCGAGAATCTCTTTGCAAGCAAATTAGTCTTGTACATTATAATTGCTCGATTAGTGGAATCCAAATGCATCATGTCAAACCGCATGGAGGTTTGTACAATCGCGCAGCCGTCGATCGGCGATTAAGTGAGCTCATCTTTGATGTGATTGAGCAATTCAACCCACTGCCGGTTTTATTTGGATTGAGTGGTAGTGAGCAGGCCGATTGGGCAGGAGAGAGAGGGATCAAGTTTTTTCACGAGGTATTTGCCGATCGGAGTTACCAGGACGATGGAACGCTTACTCCTCGCCGCGAGCCGGGATCGCTGTTAACCAATTCAGCATCGGTAAGGCGTCAGGTGCAACAGTTGTTGGAGCATGGAACTGTTACAGCGTTATCTGGAACGATCATTAAGGTAAAAGCAGAAACAATTTGTATTCATGGAGACGGTGAACACGCAGTTGAATTCGCTAAGGGCTTGCGCTCACTCCAGGTGTAAAGTCTCGAAGGCAGTTACGAACAGCTTTTCCAATTTAGAATGAAATGACACACGCAGGTCGTATTGCACTTATCACTTATTTATTCTAATTTGCGCCGCAATTCGAGCCTCCTTATGCAAAAGATATACAAGCTTTTAAACCTTTTTTACTATTTGTTTCGCTTTGGCAATTTCAACCTTTCCTGGTTCCTGGCGAAGCATGCATTTCCAGTTGACCGGGTAAGAGAAATAGGGGTGAAGAATGGACAACTTCTCATAAAGAAAACAGGTCAGACGTTTTCGATCGAGCAACTCGAACACTGTAAGGAAAGTCTTCCGCTTTTTTTAAACATAGCAACGCACGATCAGATCAGGCTCGATAACTCTGTGGCAGGTAAAGTTTCAATCATTTCAAACGGCACAATTATCAACGGTGATACATTCGATAATTTTTATGTTGTCCAGGAATTATTTGCCGAAGGCGTCTATGCAATTTCATTAAATACGGATAAAATAGTTGTATGTGATGTGGGCATGAACGTTGGCGTTGCGTCACTTTATTTTGCAGGCTTGAAGAATGTAACAGGTGTTTATAGTTACGAACCATTTCCTGAAACTTATCAGCGTGCGTTAAATAACTTTGATGCAAATCCGACACTGAAGAATAAAATATTTCCAAATAATGCCGGCGTCGGTGGTGCAGATGCCGAACTGGAAATTCCAGTGATAAAAGGAGAAAGCGCAGTTATGAGTACATCTGATTTCTTTATCGATCAGATGGAAACAGATGGTAATCAAAAAATCAAAGTCGGCATTGTCGATATCAAAAAAGTACTTCCATACATTACAGAACGTCATCCCGGAGAAGCGATTCTACTCAAGCTCGATTGCGAAGGTGCTGAGTACGATATTATAGATCAGCTGAATGTAACCGGTCTTCTCAAAACAATTGATGTTATCGTTATCGAATGGCATATGAAGGGATACGAGTCGTTGAATAATACCCTTGTTGCAAATAATTTTTGTACAACTGTTTTTCCGCGCCCCAACGCAGTGATGAAAGATACGGGAATGATCTACGCTGTGAATACAAACCGTGCATAACTAATTCACGGGTGAATCTGACTTCTACTTGATTCCGCACAAAGCAAATCAATATAAAAAAATCATCCGCAATACTCGGCGCTGCATTTCTAATGGCAACCTCAGCCATTGGACCAGGATTCATTACACAAACAACTGTATTCACGGCACAACTGCTTACCAGTTTTGGTTTCGTGATTTTAATTTCAGTACTACTTGACATCGTTGCTCAATTAAATATTTGGAGAATCGTGACGATGGCGGGCAAACGAGCTCAAGACATCGCCAACGATGTTCTACCTGGCACCGGCTACTTCCTCGCGTTTCTAATATTGATCGGTGGACTTGCATTTAATATCGGGAATGTCGGCGGTGCCGGCCTCGGAATGCACATCTTATTTAATATCGATGCAAACCCCGAATATCCAATCATCGCGGCATGGATCAGCAGCATTATTGCAATCGGGGTATTCTGGGTCAAAGACGGAGGCGTTGCTATGGATTGGTTTGCGAAAATTCTCGGTCTGGTTATGATTGCGTTGACCTTATACGTAGCTTTTCAATCGAACCCACCCGTTTTGCAAGCAATACAGCATTCGTTTATTCCGCAGCAAATTGATTTACTCGCCATCGTTACACTTGTCGGTGGAACTGTGGGTGGTTATATAAGTTTTGCCGGGGCACATCGATTACTTGATGCGGGTATTTCTGGACGTAGTCAATTGAAATCGGTCACTCGTGGTAGCGTTCAGGCAATTGTTCTTGCGTCGCTGATGCGAATTCTCCTGTTCATGGCTGCACTTGGCGTAGTTATGAATGGTGGTTTGCTGAATCCGGGGAACCCCGCCGCATCGGTGTTTCGCATCGCCGCCGGGGAATTTGGCTACATGGTTTTTGGAATCGTCCTGTGGAGCGCAGCAATAACGTCTGTTGTTGGATCTGCTTATACATCGGTTTCTTTCTTGAGAACCTTTCACCCCTGGTTTGAAAAAAATCAACGTTGGTTGATTACCGTTTTTATTCTTGTGTCGACAACCATTTTCACGTTCGTC
>JACMLR010000033.1 GCA_014379515.1 Chitinophagaceae bacterium | reverse complement strand
GGCTAGATTGTCTAACGTTATGGCTATTCCTATCTTTCAACCGATAAAGGATAGCGTTGTATTTCGAATCAACGGAAACGACTTTTTGGTCAATAAATTCGCTTTTTTACGCAGAATTGACTAGATTGTTCTATCACCCCCCCGATTACACGCAAACGGACGGGTTTAAAAACCGATGTGGCTAGCTATTTCATTCCTCGTCGTTGTCAGCATTATTCTTTTAATCCTTCAAAAACCTGAAAGGAAATATTCGGCCATTGGAATCTATTATCGCAAAATAAGAATTGAACTTAGTGCCGTTAAATACCGGCGGGATGTTTTCAGTCAGGTCACTTGTGGAGACGTAATTACAATAAAACTAGATCTCTCAAAAGAATACAGCGGTAATGCCATTGGCGCCTATACCCAAAGTGGAAAATTGCTTGGCTACATCCCCAGGCATCAACGCAAGCTGATCAATAAATTTCGGGATAATTCGGAATCGCTTGCCACCATTCATAAAAAGTTTCAAAAAGGCGCTCATTTCAGCATTCTTATCGATGTCCTTCTACCCATGAATGGATCACATTTACACACCCGGGACAGGGTTTTGCAGCATTAGCCTGAACTTGAATAAATCCGATGATTACAATTTAAAGTATTGCTTCGCGTTGGTGTAACAAACATCCTGGACTAGTTTTCCGATGCGTGCAAAATCATCTGGAAGCTCCCCATGCTCTATATCGCGACCTAACAAATTGCAGAGTATTCTTCTAAAATACTCATGACGGGGGTAGGACATAAAGCTGCGTGAGTCCGTTACCATGCCGACAAAACGAGAAAGCAACCCCATGTTAGACAGTGTGTTCATTTGACGTTCCATACCATCTTTCTGGTCCAGGAACCACCACCCCGAGCCCCATTGCATTTTTCCAGGAGTTCCTACACTGAAATTTCCCAGCATGGTAGCAAAAACTTCATTGTCGGCCGGGTTGATGTTGTAGATGATTGTTTTTGTCAACTGATCGGTGTCGTCTAACCCATTAAAAAATCGCGACATATTTTGAGCCTGCGGATAATCTCCAATTGAATCAAACCCAGTATCAGGGCCCAACTCCCGCAGTAGGCGCGAATTATTGCCGCGCAAGGCACCCAGGTGAAATTGTTGTACCCATCCTTTGCTGTGATAAAGCTTACAGAGCTCCGTCAACACCATGCATTTGAATTGGACGCGCTCATTCAGATTTAGCTTAGAACCTGTTCGTATTTTTTTAAAAAGCGCCGCACCGTTTGAATGGGCGTCTTCATCGAAGTACATAAATTCCAGCCCATGATCGGAAGCCCGGCAGCCGAGGGAGTCGAAAAAGTCGATCCTATTTTTAAGTGCTGCTATAAGGTCCTCGAACGTTTGAATCGATACGTTCGCCGCAGTGCCAAGCTTATCCACATACTCATTATATGCGCGCGAATCTTCCACGGCAAATGCTTTGTCTGGACGAAACGTTGGAAACATGCGGATACCCGACTTCTGTTTGCTGAGTTGCTGGTGATAATTTAAAGCGTCGATCGGATCATCGGTTGTACAGACCACTTCAACATTCATCCGGTGCAGCAGCGACTGCACACTATACTCATCTTGTTGAAGCGCTGATGAACATTCGTCATAGATTTCTTTGGCTGTTGTCTCGTCCAGCACTTTGCGTATTCCAAAATAATTCTTTAGCTCCAGGTGAGTCCAGTGATAGAGTGGGTTGCGCATCGTGTACGGCACTGTCTTAGCCCATTCCAGGAATTTTTCATAAGGGGGCACGTTGCCTGTGCAGTATTGCTCAGCCGCTCCGTTAGTTCTCATTGCTCTCCACTTATAGTGATCTCCTTCTAACCAAATTTCGGTGAGATTTTGAAATTTACGGTTCTCGGCAATATCCTTCGGCGATAAGTGACAGTGATAATCAAGGATTGCCGCCGGTGCTGCAAATTGTTCGTACAAATGAACAGCAGCATCCGTTTCTAACAAAAAGTCATCGCCGAGAAAAGGCCGAGAGGTTTTAATCATACTAATTTTAGATTTACGATGGTTGATTTTAGATTTACGATGTCTGATTTTAGATTTACGATTTTAGATTTACGATTGACGTTCTGATGTTAGTTTCGAGCCCAATTTAAAAAGCCGCTCGATTTGAAGTCAGCACTCAATTAGAAGCGCGCCACCAATCTACACTCGTCAATCTACAATCGTCAATACTTAAAAGCTGTTTTGCCCACCATAATCTCTTGTGTTGCTTCATCGAAGGTTGCTT
>JACMLR010000363.1 GCA_014379515.1 Chitinophagaceae bacterium | reverse complement strand
AGAGTGTCGGAATCCGTATTGTCCAATATCCATTATTCATATCATTCTTTATTGAGGCTTCGGTTATATTCATATCGTAAAGCGTTTAGCGAAATACCCGCTCATCTTATTGGGTACCAAGCCAACTCTGAAACAGACAGTCTGGTTTGAAGGAATTCTTACTGGAACAAAAATGGGGATTTGTAAAGGCGGGTGGTGAAATCATTCCAAAAAACAAGTTGCGCAAGTTCATGCCAACAAACGCGGTTATCATAGACGCGGGTGCACATATCGGGGCCGATTCCGTCGAACTCGCACGCATGTTCCCATCTGCAAAAATTCATTGCTTCGAACCCGTACCAGCTATCTATTCCTTTCTTACTCATAACACAAGAAAATGTGACAATATAAAATGCTATGACATAGCACTGAGCAGTGAGACAGGAACTACTAATATGTACGTGAGCGCCGGGGGTTCCGATGCCTCAAGTTCTTTACAAAAACCGGCAGATCACCTTGCCGATCATTCCGACGTTACATTCGAAAAAGAAATCGTTGTAACTACCAAAACATTGGACGATTGGGCAACCGATAATAATATAAGTAAGGTTGATTTCTTGTGGCTTGATATGCAAGGGCATGAATTGGAGGTTCTTAAATCTTCCACCAAAATTCTTCCAACAGTAAAAGCCATTCACTCCGAAGTCAGCCTCAAAAAAACATACGAAAACGCACCACTCTATAAAGACTATAAAGCCTGGTTAGAAAGTAAAGGCTTTCGCGTGGAGATCGAAGCCATTCCGGCTGGCGCCGATATGGGTAATGTATTGTTTGTGCGTTAATTTTTCCCTATGAAGCCGACACTAAAGATCGATTTTATTGATTTCTGGGTTCACTTTAATAAAACCGACAACTACTTCTATAATCTTCTTTCGCAGGAATACAATCTCGAGTTTTCTCCAGATCCGGATTTCATCATTTACTCCGGTTATGGCGAAAAACACTTGAACTATTCCTGTTACCGGATTTTTTACAACGCAGAAAATCTCCGCGTGAATTGGAACGCCTGCGATTATGCGTTCAGCTCTGACTATGTCGATGATGACCGGCACTATCGTTTGCCCAATTACATCCTTTACGACAAGCCCGAAAAATTAATGAATTCAAAACATGATCCGGAATCAATTCTTCGGGTAAAAACAGGTTTTTGCAATATGGTGGTATCAAACCCACACTCAAAAAAGCGAATTGCCTTTTACCACAAACTCAACAAAATAAAAAAAGTCGATTCAGGTGGACGGCATCTTAATAATATCGGAGGACCTATCGACAATAAACGGGAATTCATTCGTAAGTATAAGTTCACATTGGCATTCGAAAACTCAGCTCACCCCGGCTATACCACTGAAAAGCTTTTTGAACCTATGCTCGAAAACAGTATACCGATTTATTGGGGAAACCCGGAAGTAGGCCGCGATTTCAATACCAATAGTTTCCTCAATTATGCGGACTTTAATTCGGATGAGGCCCTTATTGAAAAAATCATTGAACTGGATCGGAATGACAATCAATACCTGGCAATGCTTTCGCAACCCTGGTATCTGAACAATCAAATGCCAGCTACCGTAAACGAACACAACGTTTTACGACAGTTTCGCCGAATATTCGATACCGCTTCAAATAACCGCCCTGTTGCGCAAACCCCGCAACGCTATCTTTATCGGATAAATCTTTTGTGGCAGAAATCAGAATTTTACCTAAACCGCGTTCTAAAGTACCGGGAAAACTTCCGGTAACGCTATGACTCCTAAAACCGTAATGTTTCTCCCCGATGTAATAGGCGGGGTAAACAGTGTAATTTCTAATGTCGTCAGCTTCAATGCTGAACTACCGCCGTTTAAAGTGGTTGCCTACTCAAACACCACGGATAAACGAGAGCAGATATCCAATTCACCCTTTGCTAAAAACATTACGCGAATTAGCATCAACCCACGCAACAACCTTTATTTCACATTGCGCAAATTGAACAAAGCAGTAACGGAACCGACAGACTGTATTGTTGCTACCGATAGCCTGGAACTTTCAATGGTTGACGTATTGCGTCTTCCAAATAAACTCGTGTTCATGGTGTTGGGTGATTTTCAACATTACTATACAAATGCTGTTAATTACGACGGTATAATCGATAAATATATAGCCATCAGCAAAGAAATTTTCGAAAAGTTGGTGCAACTGTTGCCGCACCGAAAGCGCGATATCACGTTGGCTTATTTTCCAACGCCTCCTGTTTCTCAAAAAAAATACGAGCGAAGGACCGATGCGCTTCACGTCATTTATGCCGCGCGGCTCGATGAACAAAAAAATGTCTTGCTTCTCCCACAGATCGATGAAGAGTTGAAAAATCGTGGTATTAATGTTGAATGGACGATCGTCGGGGATGGACCACTCCGTTCCGACCTTGAAGCTGTCGTGAAATCTAAAACTAACTTCGCGCTCACAGGTTTTCTCGGCAACAAGTCACTACACGAAGCTTATCTTCATCATGATATATTCATTACCACCAGTCTTGCGGAAGGATTACCAGTGTCAGTGGTTGAAGCAATGAAAACTGGTTTGGTTCCGGTTGTTAGTGATATCAGTGGTGGACTACGTGAGCTGATAAACAATCAACAAAACGGATTTCTGTGTCAGTCAAATAACGAAATTGCGTTCGCTGATGCGCTCGAGAAGCTATACCATAATAGGGAGATGAAAAAAACAATGTCGGTAAACGCTCGTGAATTTGCTAACGCCACATTTGATCCGATCATCAACAGCAATAAATACTGGCAGCTGTTTGCCGAAGCGGCGAAAAGTGAAAAAGTAAAAATTTATAATAACTCAAAGCTTTTACTTTTCGATAAATCATGGCTTCCGAATTCTTTTGTCCGCAATTATCGCGATCTAAAAGGAAATCTACGGTTTCTTCTTTTTAAACGAACTGCGTGATTCCCGATAAAGCTCATATTTCATTTCTACATTCGGCTTTACAATATGATGGCGATCTGATGCCGAACCAGGAGTTTCATGCCTGGATGAAAAAGTGCAGAGACTCAGTAAAAGTAGAAGTAACTGCAGTAACATTTCCAGAACTGAACAAATGGCTGTTCGAACCAAACACCGGAAACCTGGTGCATGAGTCCGGACGTTTTTTTTCAATTGAAGGAATTCGTATCAAAACCAATTGGGGACGGGTAGCGAACTGGACACAGCCAATAATTAATCAACCAGAGATTGGATTTTTAGGAATCATTACAAAAAAATTCAACGGTGTATTATATTTCCTGATGCAGGCGAAGATTGAGCCAGGCAATATTAATTATGTTCAGCTATCACCCACACTGCAGGCGACAAAAAGTAATTATTCTAAAGTTCATAAAGGGAATACGCCAAACTATTTAGAATACTTTAATGGCGATAAGCCACGAAAAGTATTGATGGACCAGTTACAGTCGGAACAGGGAGCACGCTTCCTCAGAAAACGGAATCGAAATATCATTGTAGAAGTGGACGATGACATTGAAGTAAAGGACGATTTCTGCTGGCTAACGCTTGGTCAAATAAAAACATTGATGCGGTTTGACAATCTCATCAATATGGATACCCGCACCGTAATTTCAGGCATTAATTTCGGTAGCTATCCAAGTAGCAGCATCGATGTGTTTCATCACTTTGCCTATCAAAACGGCTCGAAAGCCAGCAATGGGCAGGCAATGCTTCTTTCTGCACTCGATGAATTGCATTCGCATCAATCGATGGAAAACATCATTTCCTGGATTACCGGTTTGAAATCGACTTACGAATTGGAGGTTGATAAAATTCCGTTGAACCAGGTTGCGAAATGGATTGTGAATGATCGCGAGATCTTTCATGAACAGCATAAGTATTTCTCAGTCATCGCAGCCAACGTACACATAAGTAACCGCGAGGTCAGTTCATGGTTTCAACCACTGGTACGTTCAGCTCAGGAAGGGCTGATCGCTTTTATCGTAAAAGATATCAATGGGGTTATGCATTTTCTTGTGCAGGCAAAAATCGAAGCAGGAAATTTTGACATTCTGGAGTTGGCTCCTACTGTTCAATGCCTGACAGGAAATTACCGTAGCGGACTCAACGAATACGAAGTTCCCTTTATCAAAGAAGTACTCGAAACAAGCCCTGAAAAAATTCTTTTTAGATCAATGCAATCAGAAGAGGGTGGACGGTTTTTCAGGGAACAGAATCTTAATATGATCGTCGAAGCACCGGACAGCTTCCCTGAAGAAGTACCTGAAAATTTTTGCTGGATGACATTAAATCAACTGAGTACTTTCATTCGTTATAATAATTACCTCAATATCCAGGCACGCAGCTTACTTGCGGCCGTAATATTTTAATGATCACAAATCGACGGATACGCATTGGCGTAATGGGCGGAGCAAGCATTGCCGAACGCATGGTTGTACCAGCCATTAAAATGCTGCCCGAACACTTCGAATTGATTGCGATTGCCAGCAGAAGCAGCGATAAAGCAGAAGCATTCGCGTCTGCATTTGAAACCACAGCAATTACTGGCTATGGCAACCTGATCGACCGTGCTGATATTGACGCGATTTACATGCCGTTGCCAACCGGGTTGCACGAAGAGTGGGTCGGGAAATGTTTGACCGGCGGCAAACATGTGCTGGTTGAAAAATCCTTTGCACCAAATTTTGAAGTCGCAAAGCGACTGATTGAACAGGCAAAAAGCTCCGGCCTCGTACTGATGGAGAATTTCATGTTCAGGCATCATATCCAACATCAATTTACCTGGAACGCATTGAAAGAAGGCTCCCTTGGCGACTTGCGATTATTCCGATCACAATTTGGTTTTCCACCACTCGACAAGTCAAATTTCAGATACAATATCGAGGCGGGTGGTGGTTCATTGCTCGATGCGGGCGCCTACACAATTAAAGCGGCCCAATGGTTTCTTGGTTCGTCATTAAATCTAACCAGTGCCACACTTTATATTGATCCAGTGAGCGGTGTTGATATCCATGGCAACGCTTCGTTTGTCAACAATAATGGTTTGGTCGCGCAATTGTCGTTTGGATTTGATAATTACTATCAATGTAATTATGAATTTTGGGGAAGCAAGGGGACCCTGTTTGCGAATCGTGCATTCACACCTAAGCCGATCGAGGAACCGACTATGCTGTTCCAGAAGGGCAATAAATCTGAAACGATCAAACTCGAAGCCGATAATCATTTTAGAAACCTTCTTGCTGCATTTCATGAAAAAATTTTGCAAGATGATAATAAAGCATGTCTTGATGAATTACTCGATCAAAGCAGGTTAATTACCGCCGTCCAGGAGCAGGCGACAAAAATCTTGCTATGAGAGCGGCAATCATCGGTGTCAATGGTTATATCGGGCAGCACCTGGCTTATTACCTGAAACAGCAACAATGGGAAGTGACCGGCTACGATCTCCATTCCGATTCTACTTTAGCTGATCTAAATTATTATCAACTGGATGTAACAAGCCGCGATGAAGTAGAAGGTGTTGACATAACAGTTGATTTCATTTTTTATTTTTCTGGAATCACAGGAACGATTCGGGCTTACGACGACTACGAACAATATATTGATGTTAATGAAAAAGGGTTGTTGCATGTACTCACGGCTGTAAAAAATCATGGCTCAAAAGCGCGAATCGTGTTTCCATCAACCAGGCTTGTATATAAAGGGCAAGAAAAAACTCCATTGACCGAAAGCGCTGTAAAGGAATTTAAAACTATCTATTCTTTAAATAAATGGTTTGGTGAAAACATACTCACGCAGTATAGCGATCACTTCAACATTCCATTTACCATTTTCAGGATTTGTATTCCTTATGCAAGCTTCCTCGGAAAGGGATATTCATACGGCACGGTAGGTTTCTTTCTGAATAAAGCAATGAAAGGAGAGGATATCTCTCTTTATGGAAATGGAGAGCAACGCAGATCGTTTACGCATGTTGAAGACATTTGCCAGCAAATTCATTTAACACTTATGCAGGCACAAAGCCTCAATGAAGTTTTTAATATTGGCGGCGAGAATTTTTCGCTAAAAGAAGTGGCCGCTGCAATTGCAACAGCTTATGAAGTAAAATTAAACTTTGTTCCCTGGCCTGCGGCCGATGAGAAGCTGGAGACTGGGGATACCATTTTCGAGTCAACAAAAATTGAAAAATTATTGCAGTTCACCTATAAACACACATTCAAATCCTGGTTGAAGGAACTTGGAACAAGCATAAAAGCATGAGAAGACAGGTATTTACATTTAAAAGCTTAGCCGGGGAATAATAAACTCAGGGAGAGGTCGTTTATCAGATGTCAGTTAATTCCTTAAGAATCAGCTGACCCCGTAAACTCCAAATATCCCTGAAATGCCAAGCTGTAAAACCTCAACGGTTTCAGTTATTATACCTGCGTATAATGCTGAAAAACATATTGCCGAAACACTTCGGTCAGTCCTTCAACAAAGCTTTTCCAATTTACAGGTGATTGTGATTAACGATGGATCTACGGATAAAACCGCAGCGATCGTTGGCCAGTTTTTAGGAGACTCACGTGTTCAACTTGTTAATCAACACAACGCAGGCTGTTCAGCAGCAAAAAATACAGGACTTGCGCACGCAACTGGAGACTTCATTCAATACCTCGATGCTGATGATCTGTTAAGTCAGAATAAAATCGAAGAACAGGTTGAGTGTTTGAAAAACGAGCCATTTGGAATTGCTGTCTGTCGCACAGAAGTTTTTAGTGACAAGATTGGAGATCGCGGACAGGAAATTGATACCGCATTTTTATATACAACAGCAAATACGCTTTCCTTCGTTCTTAATTTATATGGATCGAATGGCCGGAATGGAATGATCCAGCCAAATGCGTTCCTGGTATCAAAAGAATTGTCAAATGCGATTGGCTTGTGGGATGTTTCGATATCGCCTTGCCCTGATGAAGACGGAGAGTATTTTTGTCGCGCTATGTTGAAAGCCTCATCTATCTCTTACACTAAACAAGGGATTAACTATTATCGCAAGCAAGACAACGGATCCAGTCTTTCAAAGCAGTTCAGCCAACTGCACGCAAGAGGCGCTTTGTTGTCCCTGCAATTGAAAGCCGCACATTTACAAATGGTCGAGAATTCAAAACGCGTAAAAGACGTAATCGCGAAACACTACGCTGAATTCATATACGTGTACTCAAATCAATACCACGCACTCTGTAAAGAAGCGGGAATTGAAATTTATAAGCTTGGAATTAAAAAAATCCCTGCAGTTGGGGGAAAGCATTTCAAAACGATTGCAAGATTAATCGGGTTTGAAACTGCACTTGCCGCAAAAAATTATATCCGTGAATTACCACTGAGCGCACCGCTCAACCTTCTTCGGAAAGGATTTTATACTTTCCGGATGCAGACGAAGTAATCTCATCACGCTAACAAATCTCATTTTAATTAATGGACAAGCCACTGGTCAGTGTGCTGATGACGGCGTATAACCGCGAGAATTACATCGCGGAGTCAATAGAAAGCGTTTTGTCATCAAGCCTGAAAGACCTTGAGTTGATCATCGTAGACGATGGTTCAACCGATAATACCGTGCCCATCGCCAGGAAATATGCGGCACTTGATTCTCGCGTCCGTCTTTATATAAATGAAGTCAACCTTGGCGATTACCCAAATCGAAATAAGGCGGCATCTTATGCAACAGGGAAATACCTGAAGTATGTAGATTCCGACGATATGGTTTATCCATATGGCCTCGAAGTTTTCGCAGCTGCCATGGAAAAATTTCCCGATGCTGCATTGGGTATTAGTTCAAAGAACTGTGTTCCACTACAGCCATTTCCACATTACCTGACACCTAAAGAAGCATATCATAAGCATTTTTTTGAATATGGCTTTCTAGATTTCGGTCCAACAGGTGTAATAATCCGTCGCCAATATTTTGAACAATACGGCGGATTTAGCGGTAAGCGCTACATTGGGGACCAGGAGTTGTGGCTGAAACTTGCTGCACGTCATCCAGTTCTGGAGCTTGCATCAGCCTTAATTTTTTGGCGTCAACATGAAGGACAGGAATATAAACTCGGGCTTGAAGGAATCGATCGCGGTTATTTCATGATGAATCTTCCACTGCTTAGAGATACGTTCAACGATGCGGCATGTCCCCTCACTTCTGAGCAAAAAAACTCAATTCTCAAAATTCGGGAGAAAGAATACGTAAGAGCGCTTATCAAACATGTAATCAAAACGGGAGAGTTGACCAAAGCCCGGACTGCTTTTAATTCGTTGAAATTGTCTTTAACAGATGCATTCTGAAATAACAATGGAATCGTTGACAGAAAAGCGAATTGCTGGAAATGAAACGAACGCAATTGATTTTTTGCGAAAAGTGATCTATAAATTATTTCAACCGTTTCGTTTTTTGGCTGCAACTTATCGCAAGATTCGGTTTTATTTTTATACAAAATCATGGTTGACACATATCCTTGGGCACGTTCATATCAATACTATTTCCCATCAAACCTCAATTGGTGAGAATGCAACTTTATACCCTAACGTGATCTTTGAATTGAATCAACATTCAATTCTCCGCGTTGGCGAACGGTTCACGTTATCTTACGGCGCTGTTATTTCCTGCCAGCATTCAATTACCATTGGTAATTACGTGATGATTGGAGAGTATACCAGTATCAGAGATACATCACATGGCTATAGCGATACCAAAGTTCCATACTGCCGACAACCTGATATTCCCTCGGCAATAACCATCGGGAACAATGTGTGGATCGGTAGGGGAAGTATCATTTTGCCAGGGAGTGTGATTGAAGATGGCGTTATCGTGGCAGCAAATTCAGTCGTGAAAGGCCGCCTGGAATCCAATTCGCTCTACGGTGGTGCTCCGGCACGATTGATCAAACGAATTACTTCCTGAGATGAATGTACTCGTACTCGGCGCATTTGGTAAAGGCGCACTTGAAAATTTTTACGTAGATGGGTTCTACCGGCAAGGAATAGTTGTTGATAAATTTGATATCACAAAAGACTATTACGATCGAATCTCGAGAACTACAATTGATAAGATACTCAACAAGGTTCGGCCTGCTATCTATTTTCGCCCTATTAATCTGGCCATTCTGGACCATGTACGAGATAAAAACTATGATGTCATCCTTATATTTAAAGGCCTGACGATTTTTCCGGATACTGTCCGGCAATTGAAACGTCACGCAAAGTTGTTGTGTTGTTACAACCCGGATCACCCGTTCCAGTTTTACTCACCCGGCAGTGGCAACAAAAATATTTCTGATAGTATTGAGCTGTATGATGTTTATATAAATTACTCGCAAAAGGTCACGGCTCAATTGAAAAATCAATTTAGAGTTGAGGCAGCTACAATTCCTTTTGGTTATGATGATCGCGAAATTGAAGTTTACGAAAATGATCCACTCGGCGAAAAAGTACTTTTTGCGGGGGCCTTTGATGAAGATCGCGCAAAATTTCTGGCACAACTCCCAGGCTCCACACTTGCTATTTATGGTGATGAGAAATGGCGCACCCGTACGAACGCTTATCCCGAGCTTAGCAGGAATTATGCAGGGCGTTCGCTATACGGCGATGAATACAAGACATCGATTGGAAATTCGCTTGCTGTCCTCAATATTATGCGAAAGCAAAATCTGATAGAAGGATCGCATAACATGCGAACGTTTGAAGTCCCTGGATATGCGGGAGTAATGCTGTCGCAGCGAACAGAAGAGCAAAGCTATTTTTTTGAAGAGGACAGGGAAGCAATTTATTTTGATACGATTGAAGAGTTGAAGGATAAGATCACGTTTCTACGGAACAATCCATCGGCCGTGCGGGCGATAAAACAGGCAGCGCATCGCCGCAGTACATCGTCAGGTTATACATATTATGATCGAAGCAAAGAGATGACAGGTTTATTTAAGGGATATTTAAAATAGCAAACAAGATTTTACCAATGCTAACAACAGTCAAGAAAAAGCTGCTCGGCATGTTTTGGCCACGCGGCAGTAAGGCAAATATTATTCGTGGCCCATTGAAAGGACACAAATTTGTAATCAGTGATAATTCCGGATGGTCGCCAATAGTAGGTCGTTGGGAGCCAGAATCGCAAACGTTATTTACTCGTGTGATTAAACCTGGTTCCGTCGTATACGATCTTGGTGCGAACAATGGGATTCACTCGTTGTTGTTTTCGAAACTCGTCGGGGCGAAAGGCAAAGTGTTCAGCTTCGAACCGTTGCCTTCGAACTGCAAGGAGATCATGAATAACGCAGCATTGAATAATATCGATAATATCGAAGTTGTGCAGGCTGCTGTGAGCAATCAGGCTGGTGAAACTGTGTTTCATTTAGGCCTTCACGATAAACAGGGAAGTCTTGTTGGAATTGGAAGAGAATCCGGTAACGACATTAAAGTTAAACTAACAACGCTTGATGATTTTATAGATGGAGGAAATCCAAAACCTGATTTTCTGAAAATCGATATTGAAGGAGCAGAATCATTGGCTTTGCACGGCTTCGAAAAGCGCGTCGGGGAAATTTTGCCTAACTTTTTTATTGAACTGCATACACCAGAACAGGACGAGAAGGTCGGTCAATTTTTGTTGAAACATAATTATAAAGCGTTTCGATTAAAAGATGGCGTGTCAGCACCCGAACTTGGACTCCATGATCTCGAGCCAATCAAGGATCTTACAAAACCTTATCCAACGCCAGACGGAATCTGGGGAACTATTCTCGCAGTGCATCCTTCGAAATTCAAATCGCTAGCCCAATAACCTGACACCAGAACTGCACACATGTACAAACCGGAATTGATGAAAGCAGGAATAAGAGACGTTACATTTGGCGAACGGGTTCTTGTTGTAGAACCGGTGAATTTATACGAATGCACAATTGGAGATGACTGCAAAATTGGGCCGTTTGTAGAAGTTCAGCGTTCTGTTGTTATTGGCGCAAGAAGCAAAATTCAATCGCACTCATTTTTGTGTGAGGGTGTCACGATTGGAACTGATTGTTTCATCGGGCACGGTGTCATGTTTGTGAATGATTTATTCAAAGAAGGGGGACCGGCTGGTGACGCTTCAAAATGGAAGCAGACTACAATCGGCAACCATGTGTCGATCGGGTCAAATGCAACAATTTTACCGGTGACTATTTGCGATCGTGCTGTTATCGGTGCCGGTGCAGTTGTTGTTAATGATATCACTCAGCCAGGTACTTACGTGGGAAATCCCGCAGTAATGAAACGATCATTTGCGAAATAATATAACTGGGCTTAAAATTAAATGTTTTTCTATAACTGATGAAGATCTCGATATGCATCCCACAATACAACAGGATTCAGTTTTTATTGAAGAATCTTCAGATAATTGCGCGGCAGACTTATTCGGATATCGAAGTAGTCGTTAGCGATGATTGTTCGACAGATGACACCGAGGCAAAAATGACTGCATTGCTCGGGTCGTACAGGTATAAATTGATTTACCACCGGTTCACTACTAACCAGGGATACGATCGTAATCTTCGCAAAAGCATCGAACTTGCAAGCGGCGAATACGTGATTGTAGTTGGCAACGATGACACAATCAATGATGCCTACGATTTAGGAATACTCGTGGATTTCCTGCTGGCAAATAACAAGCCTGAAATTGGCTTTGCGAATTTTATTGAAGAAGGAAGCTCAGTCAAGTTTAAACGCGCCAATATTACTTCAGTTCTTGGTACAGGTCGCGAGATAGCGTTGAATTATTATTCATGCTTCAGCTTCGTTGGAGGAATTTTATTTCGACGCGATAAGTTTCTTGAATTTAATACCGACAGGTACGATGGTAGTATCTATTCACAGATCTATCTCGCCACATTCATGGTCTCAAAAGGCTGTCGCTTATTTTCGATTAGCGAAGAAATGGTAATCAAGGATATCCAGGTAGAAGACGTTCAGCGAAATAGTTATCGCGACACGCTTATCAGAAAGTGGAAAGATTATCGTAAATCCGATGGTGGATTGCCATCGGTTATTCATGTGTTGGTTTCGGCAATGAAAGATGCTAACGTCGACTCTCAACAGATAATCTACAGAATTTTCAGAAAAATTTATTTTTCAACATTACCATTTTGGGTTTTGGATTATAAGTCGAACAAGGCATTTCCGAATGCAGTTTCTATTATTCATGGGATGTATCCTCCATCAGTTGGCGATTATCATCTGCTTTCATTCTTTAATAGAGTAAAGATTATTTTTTTGTACCTCTTTATGAGCATTGGGGCGTTGCTTTTTCCTGTGTTTGTTTTTCGAAAGCTAAAAGGAACAATTTATAATCTGATAAAGAAGAGGTAATACGGAAAAATCACCTCTGCTATTTTCGCCTGATGTTCAATATCTGTATCGTACATTTTAATTTGATCGAGAAATATCCACCGGTACTAAACTTGTTAAGTTTTTTATCAGGCAAAGTTGAGGATGGCGAAATTAAGGTCACTGTTATCACTACCGACTCCGAGAATCCGGAAAATGCCCTGCACTTGCCGGGGATAACAATTCGTCGCGTTGCAAAGTGGCATACTGGTGACACACGGTTACAACGGATGTTTTTTTACCTGGAGTTTGCACGCAAGGCACTTCAAACGTTGAAAACGGTAAAGCCGGATTTGCTTCTGTATTATGAAACGTTCTCTGCAATTGCGCCAATACTATACAAGAAATATTCGAATTCTAAAACGTCGCTTTTTATTCATTACCATGAGTACATGAGTCCCGCGGAGTATGAGAATGGAATCCAATTGATGAAATGGTCGCACTGGTTGGAACGCAGGAATTACGCGAAGGCCGCGTGTATATCACATACAAATGCGGATCGAATGGAAAAATTTTTGAGAGATATTGGTACAGTTAATCCGGTTAACACGGCGATCATTCCAAACTATCCACCTTCTTCCTGGAGCAATATCGCGAAGTCCGTTAATCGTAATCCTGATGGGCGAATCGGTTTTGTGTATGTTGGCGCATTGAGCCTGCGAACAACATTTTTTAAGGAGATGGTGGAGTTTGTTGCGGCAAATCCAGCTACATGTTATTGGGACATCTACAGTAACAATTATGAGGAAGACGTAATGCATTGCCTCAAGACTGCCCGGGCCGAAAATATTTTCTTCAAGGGCGAAGTTTCTTATAATGAACTTCCATTGACGCTTGCCCGCTATGACGTGGGAGTGATATTATACAAGGGCACTACTGATAATTTTATTTATAATGTTCCTAATAAGTTCTTCGAATATTATTGTTGCGGTCTCAACGTTATATTTAGTTCAAATATGACTGGTATGCACGCACATGAATCGATAACTGGCAAACCATGGGTAAAAGGCGTCGATTTCAACCAACTTTCAATGAGTATGAACAGCGAAATGAGAAGACCGGAACAAATCGAAGGAATACCATTTGCCGCCGAGCAGGTGTACGAGCAGTTTTACAAGCGAATGCAACTTGAAATGAAAAAAGTATAAATTCCCTATGAGTAGTTTTTCTTACAGTTTTGGATCAGTATTGAGAAGTCTTCCGCAATTCCGCGGCAAACATCGCCTCAGTCGGTGGGTTTTGAAAAACCTGGTATCAACCGGTCATGATCTTCGGGTGAAAGGTTTACTTGGATGCGAATACCTGCTTCCCAATTTGACGGAAAACCTCGCATTCGACGTTTTTATCAACGGAATCTATGAAAAGGAAACAAATGATTTCCTGGTCGAACATATTCCGCAGAACGCCATCGTACTGGATATCGGTGCTAATATTGGCACGATCTGCATTCCACTCGCTAAAAGGCGGAAGGATATCCGTGTCTATTGTGTCGAGGCTTCGCCATTCGTATTTGAATATCTAAAAACGAATGTTGAACTGAATGGATTAACAGATCAAATCTTTTGTCATAATCTCGCAATCACTGATCAGGATGGAGCGCAATTGCCGTTTTACAGTGACCCTGAAAAATTTGGTAAAGGATCCCTTGCTCCGATTTTTGCAGACGTAGCTGTCATGGTTAACGGCATGTCGCTTGACAGCTTTGTAAATTTTCTGAAGTTGCCGCGTGTCGATTTTATCAAAATCGATATCGAAGGATACGAGTATGCCGCCTTCAAAGGAGGCCATACTATTTTGAGCAGCCCGGTAGCCCCTTCTATTCTTTTTGAATTTGTTGACTGGGCAGAAGAGTTTTCCAAAGTAGCAAAAGGCTCTGCGCAGAAAATACTCAGCGATTACGGTTATTCTCTTCTCGAGTTTGATGAAAAGAATGGGCTGATTTCATTACCTAAAATTTTGACGACTGGCAGCGCAATGCTCGTCGCAAGAAAAAAATCGTAAATTAAGGAATGCCTCCTCGTTTAAAGAGAACATCGGTCTTTTCGATCATCAACAAGTATGCTTATCCGATCATAACGGCGATCATTTTTTTCTTTTCGCTTGTTACCGATTGGTATATTCCTCTTGCGCATATCTTATTTTATGCAACGATCATAATGCTACTGGATCGACTTGGGAAAGGTATTGTGTTGAGAGAGTTAATCGCGTTACATAGCCTGCTCGTTTGTATTTTTATGCCAACGCTGGGTTATTTATTCTATACAAAAGATGATCACCTTGCTTCACTATGGGGAAGGTTTATGCCAATTTCAGAAGCAACTTATTTTAGTTACGCGCTTCCAGCAATGGCGGCTTTCGTAACAGCTCTTTGTTGGCCGATTTTCTCCGAAAAAGGCAGCGATCAGGGCAACGTGTTATTCTCTATGCTCGAGAGGGCCCGACTAATTTTACGCAAGAAGTATAAGGCTGGCGTTTACCTTGTTATAGTCGGAATATTTTCCTTCTTCGTCACTAATTATTTACCGGCATCTTTACGCTTCGTAGTTGTATT